>SLBH01000023.1 GCA_007126415.1 Spirochaetales bacterium | reverse complement strand
TCGAGCTCGGCGATCGACTCGATGATGTCGTTGAACTCGGCGTAGCACATGTGTGTGTGTATCTGCGTTTCGTCACGCACCCCCGAGGTGGCGATCCTGAATGCCTCGACCGCGTAGTTCAGGTACGCATCCCAGTCGCTCTTTCGAAGAGGCAGTCCCTCGCGCATCGCCGGCTCGTCGACCTGAATCAGGTTGATCTCGGCCTTCTCGAGATCGAGCACCTCGTCTCGCAGGGCAAGGGCAATTTGGCGAGCCGTTGCGCTTCGCGGTTGGTCGTTACGCACAAACGCCCACTGCATCATGGTTATGGGTCCTGTCAACATCCCCTTGACCGGCTTGTCGGTCAACGACTGGGCGTAGGCGCTCCATTCGACGGTCATCGGGTGCGGTCTGGACACGTCTCCGTAGATAATCGGCGGCTTCACGCAGCGGCTG
Organism: Spirochaetales bacterium; assembly: GCA_007126415.1. GTDB lineage: Bacteria > Spirochaetota > Spirochaetia > DSM-27196 > SLAA01 > B1Sed10-166. The sequence goes on along the minus strand of SLBH01000023.1, from coordinate 8,476 downwards.
CCGTAGGACTGCACCCAGCCGTACTCGGTGAAGGTGTACCCGGACAACTGCTCACCGAAGTACTCGACCATGTCGTTGCGCTCGGCTTCGCCGTGAACAAGCACATCGAGTCCGGCGGCTTCCTGCTGCTCAATCGCGTAGGCGATCTGCTCGCGCATGAACCGCTCGTATTCGGCACGATCGATCTGACCCCGTTTGTAGGCCCGGCGTTTCTTGCGGATCTCGGGAGTCTGCGGAAACGAGCCGATGGTCGTGGTGGGGAACTTCGGAAGCCCTAAGTGCTCGCGCTGTTTCTTAGCCCGCTCGGCGTAGGAAGACGTTCTGCGCTTCACGGAGTTGTCGATTGAATCCAGCCGTTTCCGTAACGCCTCGTCGCTAATGCGGGTGGATCTGCGCCGTCGCTCGTTGGACTCGCGGTTAGCCGAAAGCTCGCCGGCGACCGCCCGACGCCCCTGCGAAAGGGCTCGCGAAACGGTGTGAACCTCCGCGAGCTTCTGCTTGGCGAAGGCGAGCCAGTCTATGATCTCCGGATCCATGTTTTCCTCGAGATCGAGGTCCACCGGAACGTGGAGCAGCGAGCACGACGGGGCGACCCAGAGGTTGCCTCCGCGCTCGGCGTAGACCGGCTCGAGGCGTTCGACGACTTTCTCGAGATCCGCCTTCCAGACGTTACGCCCGTCGATAACACCCACCGAGAGTACGCGGTCGTTCGGCCAGTCACGAGCCACCCGTTCGAGCTCCTCCTCGCCGCGAACTGCGTCGATATGCAGACCCGACACCGGCAGCTCGGTTACCGTACCGAAGTTCTCGTGCAACGGGCCGAAATAGGCGGTAAGAAGAATCTTCGCCTCGACGCTCGCGAAAGCATCGTAGGCCGTGCGCATCGCCTGTTTCCATGAGGTATCGAGATCGAGGGCGAGAATCGGCTCGTCCATCTGCACCCATTCGATACCTTTTGCACTCAGTTGCTCGAGTAGTTTCCGGTACTCCCAGATGAGGCTCTGCAGCAACATCAGTCGCTCAACGCCCTCGCCTTTGCTCTTGCCGAGAAACAGGTAGCTGATCGGGCCGAGCAGCACGGGCTTGGGGGTTACGCCGGCCTCGCGCGCCTCGTCGATCCGGTTCATGAGGCGTGCGCCGTTCAGCGCGAACGTAGTATTCTTGTCGAACTCCGGTACGAGATAGTGATAGTTCGTATCGAACCACTTCGTCATCTCCGCGGCCTGCGCCGGCTCGCCTCTGCGCGACCTCCCGCGGGCGACGCGGAAGTAGCGGTCCAGTTCCGGCAGGTCTTCGTCGGGCTTGAAGCGCGGCGGGACGTTCCCGAACAGCATGCTGGTATCGAGCACGTGATCGTAGAGAGAGAAATCGCCCACCGGTACCAGCTCGATCCCGGCATCCTTTTGCAGCTTCCAGTTTGCAACTCGCACCTCTGCGGCGGTCTGCAGCAACTCCTCTTCGGACGTCTCACCACGCCAGTATTTCTCCAGGGCGAACTTCAGTTGTCGCTTGTCTCCGACTCGCGGGAATCCAAGGTTATGTGTCATAGTTTTTCCTCCAGTTTTCATCGTACTAAGTTATTGAAGTCTCGCCATGATTTCCAGTGATATATATTGATGTTTCCATGAGCTGTCGTCATAATTAGAAACGATGATAGAACGCGCGCATCTCTCCATTGTCTCGGCTCTCCATCGCCACGGCACGCTGACTCGTGCGGCAAACGAGCTGTGTCTCTCCCAGTCGGCGCTCTCGCACACCATCCGGCGCCTCGAAAACGAGCTCGGGGTCTCGCTTTGGAAACGCCGCGGGCGTCGGCTCGAGTTCACCCAGGCCGGGCGGCATCTGCTCAGCGTGAGCGAGCGGATCCTTCCGCTGCTTGAGCAGACCGAATCTACCCTCATGGCGTACGCCGAGGGTCGACGCGGCACCCTCCGCATCGGCATGGAGTGTCATCCGTGCTACGAGTGGCTGATAGAGAGGGTCTCCAGCTTCCTCAAGGAATGGCCCGATCTCGACCTCGACGTGACCCGGCGCTTCCAGTTCAACGGCGTCGAGGCCCTTCTCAACAATCAGATCGATGTCACGATCACCCCGGACCCGGTTTTCTACCCCGGACTGAGCTACACCGAGGTGCTCAACTACGAGCTGCTGCTCGTTGTCGGGGAGCGACACCGGCTCGCCGGCAGAAACTCCGTCGAGCCCGCCGATATCGCCGAGGAGCATCTGTTGACCTACCCCGTCGGCCGTGAGCGTCTCGATGTGTTCACCCACTTTCTCATTCCCGGCGGCGTGGAGCCAGTGAGCCACCGCGAGGTAGAGGCAACCGAAATCATGCTTCAGCTCGTGGCCGCCGGCCGCGGCGTGACCACACTGCCCGCCTACATGGTAAGGAAGCACGGATCACCCCACGGGGTTTCGGGAATCCGGCTCGGGGCCGAGGGCATCTTCAACACCCTCTACCTCGGGTGTCGAAAAGAGGACCTCGAGGTCGACTACATCGCCGCGTTCACAGTCCCTTCGCACCGCGACGCACTATAGCACCCCGGCAAGAATCTCGCGCGTGATCGCGTACAGCGGGGGCACGCCCTCGGCAAGACGGAGACGTTCCGATAGCCGAGCCTCGCTTCGCCCCGGCAGATCCGATACATAGTAGTAAAACTGCAGCTTAAGAGGTTCGCTGACCACGCCGATCTGACTCGACTCTAGAACCTGTCGATAATAATGCGCACCCTCCATCTCGAGCCCTACGCAGCCCCAGATACGTCGGTAGAACTGTAACATCTCGCGATTCTGGAGCAGGGTGCCGTCAACCGTGAGCAACGGGCCGATATGCAGCCGCCTATCCGGCAGACGAGCTCTCAACCGCTCGAGGCTGTCCTCGGACGGCAGAGGCAACGGGTGGAACTGATCGGTACTCTGATGAATGAATGCGGACGGAACAAGAACGTCGCCTCGGTCACCCAAGAGCGCCCCGGCCTTGCCGAGCAAGCTGATGCTGCGTAGATTGGCGCCGAACAGCATCACAAGGTTCTTGATAATGTAGCCGGCCTGCTCGCCGAAGGCGTAATCGATGTTGACAATCAGTTTGCGAGAGTCGCCCGAGACCGGCGGGACTCCGCTGTCGACCGCGGCGCCGAGCAGCCGCTCGCTGTCGATAAGTTGTACCTCGATACCGGTTGATACGGTCTCTTCAATCCGGAGAACCCCGTGGCGGCGTTCGCTTTCGCGTGCACGCCGCAGCTCTTCGGGATTGGCGGCGAAATACTCGCGCGCGATCGCGTATACCAGGTCCTCACGATGCGTCCAACTCTGAGACAGCAGGTTGTGCCGACGGTCCGAGGCCCAATCGAGAATGCTACTCTTGTGCTCGGCGAAGTACGGGTTCAGACAGTTGCCGACCGAGTGCGTGTTGCTGCTGATAATGTGTACCTCGAGCTCGGCAGGAAGCTCGCTCGGATCAAACCCCGTAAGCTCGCGCGTCGCCGCGCCGAGCTGCGTCGTCCAGAGCTCGGTGCGGTGCTGGTTGTAGGTCTTCTTCCGGCGCCTGACATCGATCGTGAACATCTCGCGATGTCGCAGGATCTCGTTCAGCCGATACGTGGTATTCTCCGGCCAAACCGTCCGTAGCCCGCGCAGTTCATCTTCGCTGAACGGAAGCGTCGCGAGAAACTCCAGCTCGCGCTCGGACTCCGTTCGCTGGTGCGTCGCCTCGTGCGCCGCCTCGCCAAGGTACCGCTGCAACGCGCTCGCGACGTCGTGATACTGAAGGCGTCTGCGAATCTTACGCGCCTCAAACGCGTAGAGACAGAGACAGGTAACAAGGTCTATGAGATCCGAGAGTCCGCTTCGAATCAAGACCATGCTCTTGCCCGGCAGCATCTCCCAGACGTCTCGGCGGCGCGCCTGTGTCTTGATCACCGGGAAGAACCACTCAGGCGGATCGTACACCGCCGGAATCTCGTCTAACAGAAGGTACGCAAAGGTGTGGGTCACGTTGTTCGGCAGGCGCCGAACCGCGTAGGTGAGCGCGTGAAAATCGAGCTCGGTACTCGAGGAGGCCCCGTGATGCAGCGCAGGCTGCAAGCGGCGGTACAAAGGAACGAGGCGTGATATGTTGATGTAGCCGTTGTTGGCCCCGCGCGTTAGCTCGAGTTTGAAACGATCGAAGCCGGCGAACACGCCTTGCTTATCGCGCAGGATGGTACCCAGCGCCTGCGCAAACGCCTTTGAGCGCTCGATGAGTTGAAGCAGCACCTCGCCCGGCATCGCGTAGCAGATGCAGTCTTGCACCGCGCGCACCGCGTAGACACGCGGCTCATCGAACAACGGCTCCCATTCGCCGAAGTAGTACCCGCCTTCGATTGTCTGTATATGGATATGGCGAAACCGCGCCGAGGGATCGACCACATCCACCACCCCCTGCTCGAGCAGATACACCGTGCGGTCGTCCTCGGCTCCCTGTCGGATGATTTCGTCGCCGGCCGTGAAGGTTACCCGCTGCAGCATCGGGACAAGTCCGCGCTTCTGGGAGTCGGAGAGAAAGCGAAACGGTATGACACGTTGCAGAAGCGAAAGCTGATCCTCGATACTTCACCTCCCCTGCACCGCCGACAGCAGCTTAGCGGCACTATACCAGAGCCACGAGCCGCGGTAAACGCCGCCGATAGGCCGATTGACGATGATCGCCGCATTTCTTACCCTCAGGATTGTGAGTAAAGATGCAGCCCCGCTAGTAGCACCCGACGCCGCCGCGGTTCATCGCGGCGTAGCCCGCCTGATCGAGAACATCCGCTCGGTGATCTCGATAGACCGCATCAAGCTCGAGCACCTCGTTGCAGCCCAGATCGCGGGGGGACACGTTATCCTGGCCGATTACCACGGTGTCGGGAAAACCTCACTCGCGCGCGCACTCGCCGGGTCGATCCGCTGGCAGGACGAGGATCTGTACGCCGGTTCGGTGCCGGTCGACCGCTTCAAACGCATTCAGAGCACCGTAGATCTCCTGCCGCAGGATATTCTCGGCTACAATCGCTTTCGTGGAAACGGCGCCGAGATGATGTTCAACAAGGGACCTATCTTCGCGCATTTCGTCCTCTGCGACGAGATCAACCTGCTCACACCCAAGACACAGGGCAGCTTTCTCGAGGCAATGGAGGAGCAGGCGGTTACGGTAGAGAACACCACCTATCGGTTGCCCGATCCGTTTTTCATCATCGCGACGATGAATCTAAAGGGCGTGCATCTCTTTCCCCTACCGGAGCCCCAGTTAGACCGCTTCATGATCAGGATATCGCTTGGATATCCTCCCGCCGGCGAAGAAGCGGCTATCATACTGCAGCACGGCCGAAACGACGCCTGGGACGGGTTCGCCCCGGTTATCGCGTCGCGAGAGCTGCTCGAGTGGAAGGCGGTGGTAGACGACGTCGAGATACACCCCGACGTGATCGATTATGTCGTTGCATGCCTCAGAGCCACCCGCGAACACCAAGACCTCAGCATGGGAGCGAGTCCGCGAGCCGGCGTGAAGATCTCGCGTCTCACGCGCGCGCTCGCTCTGGTGCGGGGAGTAGATTACGTCACGATCGACCTCGCGAAGGAGGTGCTCGTCCCGGCGCTTGCTCATAGGCTCGCGCCACGAGATCCCTCTATCGAGACCGCCGATATCGTAGCCGAGATCCGCGACTCGCTCTCGGTCGACCGCGCACGATCCGCGAGTCGCGACCGCTCGGTATGAACGCCGTGAGCGCCCCTGCCTGGGCGCGCCGCTTCATGGATAAATTCTCGCGTCACTACCCGTTCACCGTGCTGGGAACCGTTGTAGCGCTCGCGCTCATCGCGGTGTTCCTCAATGCGTTTCGCACCGCGGCGAGCTACGACCTCGCGCTGGCGCTTTTCGGATTCGCCGCGCTCGGCGCGCTCGTGATCGCGGTCCGCGCGCAGCTACGCGCCTACGACGCGCTCGAGTGCGGGCTGCAGCCGGCAGGGCGAGCGGTAGCCGCGCGCGTGGGGGTTCAGCTTCGGCTTAGCGGTATAGATCGGCAGACCGCGCCGTTCACGCGCGTGCACACGGTGCTGAACGCGTCGCTCGAGCACAGCGCCGGGGCCTCGTTGCGGATGCGCCGCGAGGTGTCCTCCGGCGGCGCGGCTCCGATCGTGCTCCGCGTCCCAACGCCGCTCTCGGGGCGCCTACGGCTCCGCGTCTCAACCGAGCTGCGAGACGTGTTCTCGCTTGTACGCGCGCGGTTCGGCGATCGGCTTGAGCGTACCGAGCCGGTGCTGCCGGGCCGGCCGCCGGACGCGCGCGAGTACGATCTCCGCAGCTACGCCGGAGCCGAGGAGCATCGTCGCCACAGCGAGAGCGAACACGAGCGCTACTACATGCGCGAGTACAGCCCCGGTGACCGCCTACGCGACATAAACTGGAAGGCGTCGAGTCGGCTTCCGGTTCTGATCACTCGTGTCTCGCCGCAAACGGAGGAGCCCACAACCGTGGTTCAGGTAGAGGTCCGCCACTATCGCGATACACAAACCACGGCGAGCCTCGACTCAGTGATGCACCTCGAGATGCTGCGCGCCTGGGTGCTGTGGTTCTTACGGTCGCTCTCCAACAACTCCGATGCCCTCCGCTTCCGGGTGCAAACCGCCGACACGGTGCTCGAGGCTGGCTCCGACGAGGAGATCGATCGCGTCGCCGAACACCTCGCAACCCTCGAGTACGTTCCTCCGCGCGCCGCGCGGCCGGCTCCCGGCCGCGAGCGCGGTGAGTGGTTTGTGTTCTCAACCCCGTTCGATACCGCGCGCGCAGCCCGGCTGCGCGGTGAGCGCGAACACCTCTTGGTGACCGCCCCGGCTCCGAACCGAAACGCGCACACCAGCGGGGCGCACACCGACGGGGCGCGCTCCACGCCACGCAACCCGCAGGTAGTCACGGTGTTTCCCGATCGCAAGCTCGCGGCCTTACCGGGCGCGTGGGCTCTGCGGCGCACCCGTGGCCTTTCGGCTCCGGAATGCGAGCCGGGAAACGGATTGTTCGAAACCTTGTCGATTCTGCCTCGGCTGATGTAGCATTGGAACTGTAGGGGGTATTCCGTGAAGCCGACCGCGACGATCTTCTTTTTTGCTCGTCTAGGTCTCTATCTTCTCGCTTTTTCCGCGCCGATAGTTCATCCCGCTATAGTAGTACCGTACGATCGCCTCGGCTGGTGGTTGTGGTTCGGCGTGCTTCCGGCCGAGATGCTGCTCGCGTTTATCTCTAACACGCCGAAGCTGTCACGGCGCGCGGTTATCGCGTCGGCGCTGCTACCCCCGATCGCCGTCGCGATTGCGGCCGCCTCCGGTCTAGGTGAAATCCTCACGGTGTTCGCGGTTGCGGCGTTCGCGTACGGATCAACCTGGTTCATCTTCCACACCTACGCCTATAGCCGCGTGATCGCAACCTTTGAGCCGTTTGCTCCGGCAGCGATCTACTACCGCTTGCTGCGGTTCTCGCGCGCATCGGAAGAAATCGCCTCCGCAGCAGGAGCGCTCCCGCAGGCGCTGCTGGTGATAATACCGGCCGTTTTTTTGGTTCACGCCGTCACGCTATACGCAGTGATGTACGCCTCGCCCGATGCAGGCCCCGGCGGAGGCTCGGCAGCCGCGTCCCGGGGTTCCTCCGGCGCACACGCCCGCGTGCGGCGCGAGATCGCCGGTCTCGGCGCCGGGGCGGCGGCCTTGATCCTGGTGGTAGCGCTGGTCCTCCCGCACGACTACGCCTCGCACTCGCCGATCACCAACATGCTTCGCGATCCCCGCCCCGAACGTCAATCGCTCGACGAGCATCCCGACGGCCGCGACAACGCCGGCGCGGATGCCGCCGAGCACGAAACGATGCAGCACGGCGGACTCGAAGGGGTCCCGTCGAACCGCTGGGGTGAGGACGGCGGCGACGGCGGTGAGCCCGATAAGCAGTACGCGGTTATGGTCGTCGCCTCGGACTCGGGCCCGGTTTACGCCGCCGATGCGTACTACAGCGCGCTGCACCCGCGACACGGTTTTCACCAACCGCGCGAGAAGCAGCTCAACGAGCTAAGCAGGATGCGCCTACTCGAGACCTGGCGGGGCGACGGGACCGCGTCGGGCCGCGGCCGTGAGACGAACGAGACCTTCTTTCTCTCGACGCGCTCGGAGCGCTACCTGCAGTACGCACCCACGCGGGTCACCCCCACAACGCACAGCGGCCGCTTCCACCCGTTCAGCTACGAGTACACCGCCGAGGCCTCGGCCTTTACCGACGGCGTCGGAAACGCGCACAACTGGCGGCGGCTCCGCGCGCCGAGTGCGGAGACCAAGGGTAGCCTCGCGGAGTACCTCGAGGTGCCGCTCAGCGACGAGCAGCGACGGGTGTTTGAGCAGCATCTCGAACGCCACCTCGGGATGCGCCGCCTCGCCGATCTCGGAAGCCAAGACGCCGGCGCGAGCGACGCATCGCCCCCAC
>SLBH01000244.1 GCA_007126415.1 Spirochaetales bacterium | reverse complement strand
GGGTCGCGGCTGCGGAGCCCACGCGCGCACCGGCGCCGAGACGTTCACGGAGGTACGCCGGAATGCCGGGGGTCTGCGGCTCATCGGAGCGTTGCAGCCGAAACGGCGTGCCGGAGAGCGCTTCCTCGGCTTCGAGGTAGTAGCGCGAATCGGTCCAGAGTGCGGCCTCGGTCTGCGTGACGAGCGCGGTTCCGGCCGAGCCGTGGAAGCCGGTGAGCCAGTGGCGGTGTTGCCAATGCGCCGGCACGTACTCGCTTTGGTGCGGATCGGTGCCGTATACAATGTAGGCGTCGAGCCCGAGACGATGCATCTCCTGTCGCAGCGCCCGTAGGCGCTCCTCCGGCGTCATCATGGAGCCACTATAGCACGCGGATCACTCTGCGTCAGCCGTCCGGCCGCCGGGGCTTCCGGTGTGTCAAAAGGACTCAGTACAGGAGCCCGCCGAGGCCGGTGAGCATTTTTGACTCATTTCCGCGCCTTTCGCAGCGGTGCAGTGGTTGGAAAGCTGCGATATAAGTCTCTATAATATAATGAGTTGTGAGCGGCGGCTTGCTTGGCACTGTTATTGCTACTCTATTTATGTAACAGCAACAATAACCAAGTAGCGAAGAGGAGGATATTATGAGATTAATGCGAATGCCGAACGGAGTGCCGGGCACAACCGGGTCGTACTTCGACTGGCTGCAGGATGAGATCAATCGCTTGTTTGACCCGGAAGCTGCCGAGCTCGGACCGGGCCTGTTGGATCGGCCCGCGGCTCCGCGCGTGGATATCGTGGAGTACGAGGATCGATTTGAACTGCTCTGCGATCTACCGGGCGTCGACGAGAACGATATTGAGCTTACGATCGCGGCCAATGTGTTGACCTTGAAGGGTGAGAAGAAAGCGCCGGTAAGCGAGGAGCGTCGCGAGAAGGGTTGCAAGCTGTATCGTGACGAGATCTGGTACGGCAACTTCCAGCGCACGATCTCGTTGCCGCAAGGAGTCGACAGTGAGAACGTCGGCGCAACGAGCAAGAACGGCGTTCTGACGGTAAGCGTGCCGAAGCGCGATGAGGCGAAGCAGCGCCGCATCGAGATCAAGAGCAGCTAAGGAGGATAACTATGGCGACCCAAGAACTTGAAAAGACCGCTACCGTTAGGCCGGTAGGAACAATATGGGAAGAAGGCGGCGTGATCTATCTCAGGCTGGAGATGCCGGGCGTAGACAAGAGCGATCTCGACGTTCGCATCGAGGACGATCAGCTGGTGATCCACGGCAAGCGCAGCGATCTGCCGAAAGATGCGCACAACGTGGTGCGTGAACGCCGCCGCGGTGATTTTCGCCAGGTCTACACCGTCGACGATACGGTGGACCGCGAAAAGATCGAGGCGAACCTGGAAAGCGGTGTGTTGTTGGTGACGTTGCACTTGAAAGAAGCGGTGAAACCGCGTCGCATCGAGATCAAGGCCGGCTAACGCGGTCATGCCGACGGCCGGCGCGTACCGCCGGTCGATTACACAACGCGCAAGGTCGTATCGGCCTCGGCGATTACATAGAATAAAAAGACTCACGCGACCCGGGGGCCTCTAAAGCCCCCGGCTTTGCGGAGGAGGCGAGTATGGCGAAAGGAACGAAAACAATCGGAATCGATCTGGGAACAACAAACTCCTGCGTTGCGATCATGGAGCACGGTGACCCGGTGGTGATTCAGAACGCGGAAGGCGCCCGCACGACACCGTCGGTGGTGGCCTTCACAAATAAAGGCGAGCGGCTGCTCGGCCAGCCGGCGCGTAACCAGATGGTTACCAACCCGGAGAACACCATTACCTCGATCAAGCGCTTCATGGGGCGCCGCTACAACGAGGTGGAGAATGAGATCGCGAGCGTGCCGTATCACGTAGTGAAGAGCGAGAACGGTGAGGTACGCGTAAAGGCGGGCGACAAGCAGTTTTCGCCGCCCGAGATCTCGGCCGCTATTCTGCAGAAGATGAAACAGACCGCCGAAGACTATCTCGGCGAAGAGGTGCACGAGGCGGTTATCACGGTGCCGGCGTACTTCAACGACTCGCAGCGCCAGGCTACCAAGGACGCGGGACGCATTGCGGGGCTCGAGGTGAAACGCATCGTGAACGAGCCGACCGCCGCAGCACTCGCGTACGGCTTCGACAAAAAGGCCGGTGAGCAGACAATCGCGGTGTACGACTTCGGCGGCGGCACCTTTGATATCTCGATCCTCGAACTCGGCGACAACGTGTTCGAGGTGAAGTCCACCAACGGCGACACGCATCTCGGCGGTGATAACATCGACCAGCGCATTATCGAGTGGCTGGTTCAGAGCTTCAAGAGCGATTACGCCGTTGATCTCGCCTCGGACCGCATGGCGCTGCAGCGCCTCAAGGAAGCGGCCGAGAACGCCAAGAAGGAGCTTTCAAGCGCGCAGAGTACCGAGATCAATCTGCCGTTCATCACCGCCGATGCGCAGGGCCCCAAGCACCTGCATTACACGCTGACGCGCGCGAAGTTCGAGCAGTTGGTGGAGGACCTGGTACAGCGCACCGTTGAGCCGTGCAAGAACGCGCTCAGCGACGCCGGCGTGAAGGCGGAGGATATCGATGAGGTGATCCTCGTCGGTGGCTCAACGCGCATCCCGGCGGTACAGCGCGTGGTGAAGGAGTTGTTCAAGCGCGACCCGCACAAGGGCGTGAACCCCGACGAAGTGGTCGCAGTGGGAGCCGCGATACAGGCAGGCGTTTTGACCGGAGACGTCAACGACGTGCTGCTGCTCGACGTGACGCCGTTGTCGCTCGGTATCGAGACGCTCGGTGGCGTATTCACGAAGCTCATAGAGCGCAACACCACGATCCCGACGCGCAAGAGCCAGATCTTCTCGACCGCCGAGGACAACCAGAGCGCGGTTACGGTACACGTGCTGCAGGGTGAGCGCGAGATGGCGTCGCAGAACCGTACCTTGGGTCGGTTTGAGTTGACCGGAATTCCACCGGCGCCGCGAGGCGTGCCGCAGATCGAGGTGAGCTTCGATATCGATTCCAACGGTATCGTGCACGTCTCGGCAAAGGACCTCGGCACCGGCAAGGAGCAGCGCATTCGCATCGAGTCGTCTTCGGGGCTCAACGAACAAGAGATCGAACGCATGGTGCGAGAAGCGCAAGATCACGCCGCCGAGGATCAGGCGGCGCGCAAGCGCGTGGAGACAATGAACGAGGCCGACTCGCTGGTATATAGCACCGAGAAGTCGCTAAGCGAGCACGGCGACAAGCTTTCGCCCGAGGAGCGCAGCGCGATCGAAAACGCGCTCGGCGAGTTGAAGTCGGCCGTTGAGCGCGACGACGTCGACGCGGTGGAGCGTGCCGGCGAGAAGCTCAAGCAGCAGTCGCATAAGCTCGCCGAGCACCTCTACCAGGGTGCGCACGGCGGTACCAGCGGCGCAGCCGCCGCCGGCGGTCAAGGCGCCGCCGGCTCGGGAGCCGGAGCGGCCGGCGCCCGGCAGGCAGACGCGTCCAACTCGGTCGACGACACCGTGGAGGATGCCGAGTACGAAGTTGTGAACGATGACTAAACCGGTGACTGCATGATAACGCCGGTCGGCGCCTCGCGCTTAGCGTGAGGCGCTGAACCGGTACACCGTCTCGTGCCGGTAGGTTTCGCTCGGCTCGAGAAACGGTTGGGGAAATGCCGGCTCGTTGACCGCGTTTGGAAAGTGCTGTGTTTCGAGGCACAACGCGGAGCGCGCCGGCAGTTTTTTTCGGTGTCGGTCTACCTTGCCCTTGAGCTTGTTGCCGCTGTACAGCTGCATGCCGGGCTTCGTCGTCAAGACCTCCATGCGCCGACCGCTCGCCGGGTCGTATACCTGGGCCACCGAGCTCAATTCGCGCACCGGCTCGTCCTGCGAGAACACGAAACAGTGATCGTACCCGCCTGCGACCGCCGCTATCTCGGCTCCAAGCGCCTTAGAGCGGCGAAAATCAAACGGGCCTCCGGCAACTTCTCGAACCTCTCCGGTAGGGATCGAGGCTTCGGTTACCGGCAGGTAGTACGCAGCGTCTATCTCCACGCGGTGATCGAGAATGCTCTTTGATTTTGGGCCGCCGAGATTGAAGTAGGCGTGGTTCGTGAGATTGACCGGTGTGGTCTTGGTAGTCTCGGCGGTGTAGAGCAGCCGAAGCTCACCCTCGACGCTGAGTGTGACCTCGAGCTCTACCGAGAGCGCCCCGGGGTAGCGCTCTTCTTTATCCGGGCTCACGCGCGCGAGCCGCACCCCCGCAGTTTCGCTGTCGCCGATGACCTCGCCCGACCACATGCGCGAATCAAATCCCTGATGCCCGCCGTGCAGATGGTTCTCGCCCTCGTTGCAGTGCAGCCGGACGGTTTTCATCCCGAGGCGAAAGCTGCCGCCGGCGATGCGGTTGGCGTAGCGTCCTACCGTGGCGCCGTAGTACGGATTCGGCTCAAGGTACGGAGCAAGCTCTTTGAAACCGAGCGTGATTTCTTCGCTTACCCCGTTACGATCGGGCGTCTGCAGCGAGACGATCCGTGCGCCGAAGTTTGTGAGCGCGAGGCGGTAGCCGGACTCGGTGTCTATTACAAACAACTCTACCGTGGATCCGTCCGCGGTAGAGCCGTAGTCGTGCTTTTCAACTGTCACGGTGTTACTATATCAGCTTCGGTCGCTTGATGTACTCGTCGCTTCGCAGCAGCATACGTACGTACTGCGCGCGACGGTAGGTCCAGCGGTCGGGGGTGTTCTCGACGCTCAGCTTACCGCGGAAGTCCTCCAGCGACGAATAACCCTTGCGCTGCATCCAGTCTTCAATCTCGCTCAGGATGGTCTTGATGTGATCCACCGAGTTTTGATAAAGGCTGCTGACGGTCTGGAACGCATCTGCTCCGGCGAGCAAGACATCGATCGCGTCCTTGCCGGAGTGAATACCGTTGGAGGCGCAGAGCGAGGCTTTGACGTTATCGGCGAGCAGCCCCACGAAGCGCAGCGCCAAGCGGTGGTCGCTTGAGTGCGAGAGGTTGAAGGGGAAGTTTGCGGTTTCTTTGTCGATGTCGAAGCTGGGATGAAACAGGCGGTTAAACAGCACGAAGCCGTTTACGCCGGTGGCGTCGAGCTTCTTCATGAACTCAAGCGGACTGGTGTAGTAGGGGCTCAGCTTAACCGCAACCGGAATGTTTACTTTTTCCAGTACCGCGCGCAACGTCTCTACCTGAGACTTTTCGATATCTTGCGCGGTCTGCTCAAAATGAACCGGCATCGCGTAGAAGTTGAGCTCCAGTCCGTCTGCGCCGGTTTCGGCGAGCTTCTGTGCCCATTCAACCCAGCTGTCTGGGTTCACGGCGTTGAGGCTTGCGATCACCGGGATACCGACCGACTCCTTCGCCTTGCGGACCCACATCAGGTGCTCGTCGGGCCCGGAGTGCTCTTTCTCGGGGAAGATGTTGGTCATCTCGGCGTGCCAGTCGTCGTACATCACGAGGTCTTCGTCGTGACGATAGCGCTCGAGCTGAATCTGTTCCTCAAACAGCGACTGAATAACGAGCGCGCCCGCGCCGTGTTCCTCGATCTTCTTTATCGCATCCATGTGAGCGGTAAGGCTGCACGCGCCTACCACCAGCGGGTTGGAGAGCGGTATTCCCATGTACTTTGTCTGCAGGTTAGCCATCCAGCGTTCTCCTTTGAAACGTTCGTGTATTGCGCCCCTGCGGAGGTGAGCGCAATCGGTTACTTTTTTATCATAAAAGTGCTCTGCGATTACGTCAACGCGAAATGGCGAGTTGAGCGCCAACCCGAGAGCGATATTGCGTTTTCGAGGCATTTTGAGTACGGTTGTCGGTAACCAGACGCGTCCTCGTGAGGGATACAAGCATGGATGAGCGCTTTGCCCGCATTCTCGCGCGCGTGCCGGCGTACGCCTCGGAGATGCGCCGGCTCGAGGATATCTTACTCACGAACCTGGTGATGGTGGCCGAGATACCGTCGCCCACCTTCGGCGAGCGGCGCAGGATGGAGTGGGTGCTCGACCGCCTCAGCCAGTACCGCCTCGAGCGCTGTTCCACCGACGAAGGCGGCAACGCGCTCGGCATCCTTCCGGGTAGAACCGGAGAGCGGAACATCCTGCTCGTCGCGCACCTCGACACTCCGGTAGACGACAACCTCGATCATACCGTTATGCTGCAACCCGGCTCGGTAAGCGGCGTGGGGCTCGCCGACAACAGCCTCGGCGTCGCGGCTCTCGTAACGCTGCCGCTTGCGCTCAACGCGCTCGGCGTTGAGCTCGAGAGCAACCTCATTCTCATGGGCAGCACCAGGGCTCTCGGCCGGGGAGACTTGGCCGGTACGCGCTTCTTTCTGAACAATACCGACCTGCAGATAGATAGCGGGCTTTGCCTCGAAGGGGTGCGGCTCGGGCGTTTGAGCTACGCATCGATCGGAATGCTGCGCGGTATTATTAGTTACCGGCTACCCGATGAGTACGACTGGACACGCTTCGGCGCCGGCGGCGCAATCGTGAGCATGAACGACATCATCACGCGTATCCTCGAGATTCCGCTACCCCGTCGGCCGCGTACCGCAATCGTGTTTAGCTCGATCGAGGGCGGCGGGCCCGGCAGCAAGGTTCCGACGCACGCGGAGCTGCAGATAGAGGTGCGCAGCGACTCGGGCGATATCGTGGAGGACCTGCACCGCCGGATCTCGAACATCGCGCACGAGGTGGCGTCGCTCGCCGGCGCGGAGGCCGAGTTCGAGGTCATTGCTCGGCGCCGGCCGGGCGGGCTCGAGTTCTCGCACCCATTGCCGGAGCGCGCACGCGATATTCTCACTGCGCTCGAGCTTCCGCCGCGCATCTCGCCGAGCACCGCCGAGCTTTCGGCGTTCGTGGACCGCGGGATTCCGGCGATGCGCCTTGGGCTCACCAGCTCCGAAGATCTGGATGAAGCGTACGAGCGACTCGATATCGAGCCGATCGCGGTCGGCATGGCGCAGGTTGTTGGGTTGCTCGAAGCAATCGATCAGGGGTGCTGCGACCATGAGTAAGACCAACGGCTGGCTCAACTCAAACACCTTCCACCACGCCGAGTTTCGCGACCTTCAGCGATTGGTGGACGAGAAAGAACGCCTCGGCCTCACGATCTCGCTTTGCATCCCTACCCTGAACGAAGAGGCCACGATCGGGAAGGAGGTGGTGGTGTTCCGCAGCGAGTTGCAGCAACGCTACCCGCTGCTCGATGAGATCGCGGTGATAGACTCGGGCTCCTCCGACCGCACGCTGGAGGTTGCCGCCGCCTTTGGGGCCGATACCTACCTGGCCTCCGAAATTCTGCCGCATCTTGAGCCCAAGCGCGGCAAGGGCGAAAACCTCTGGAAGGCAATCTATCAGCTGCGCGGCGATATCATTGTGTATATAGACGCCGATATCAAGAACATTCACCCGCGCTTTGTGTACGGTCTTGTCGCGCCGCTGGTGTATCGGCCCGAGGTGAAGTACGTGAAGGCGTTCTACGACCGGCCGTTGGCGGCCGGCGGCGGGGTGCGGCCCACCGGCGGCGGGCGCGTCACCGAGATTCTGATTCGCCCGTTGTTCTCGTTGTTTTTCCCGGAGCTCTCGTTTATCATCCAGCCGCTCTCGGGCGAGTACGCTGTGCGCCGCGAGGTGCTCGAGGCAATCCCGTTTCCAATCGGGTACGGCGTTGAAACATCGCACCTCCTTGATGTATACACGCGGTGGGGTATCGAGGCGTTCGCCCAGACCGATCTCGACCAGCGGGTGCATTTCAACCAGCCCACGCTGAGTTTGGGGCGTATGTCGTTCGCGATCATGCAGACGTTCCTCTCGCGCGCCGAGTCGCTTGGGGTGGTCGGCGGCTTGCCGGAGCTCAATCGCGTGCTGCGGCAGTTTCAAGCGCGCGACGACGAGTACGAGGCGGTGGAGTTTGCGTTCACCGAGGACGAGCGTCCCCCGATGATCGAGGTCGCCGAGTACCGCACCAAGAGGAGCACGAGTAATGGCTGAAGACAGGAGTACCGCGCCGGATGGGCGTACCTCGGCAGACGGAGTTGCCGAGCCGCCGGTTGTTTTTCACGACGTAGATTTCTTCTATACCGCGCACGACCCCGAGCCCGGGGTGCAACCCGAGGTTGAGCTCGAGGCTGCCGAGGATGTGACACAGGTGTTCGCGGGGTTAAACCTATCGCTGCCCGCGGGCGTGGTTTCGCTTGTGGGTCAGAACGGTAGCGGCAAATCCACGCTTCTGTTGCTCGCCGGCGCACGCCTCTTCCCTGCGGCAGGCGAGGTGAAGCTGTTCGGCGAAGATACGCGCCGGTTCGCCCCCGCGCACGAGGATTACGCGATCGAGCAACGGCGCAACGAGGTTGTGTCGTTTGTGTATCAGAACATGGAGTTTGAGACGCATGACGCTATCGGCGATCTGATGGAGTTTGTGTACGAGAACGGCTTCCATCGCGACAAGAAGCCCGGATTTCTACGCGAGCTTCACGCTACGCTCGAGCTCGAGCCGGTGCTTTCCAAGCGCACGCAGCAGCTGAGCAAGGGTGAGCTGCAACGCGCGATTATCGCGTTCAGCCTGCTGTACGGCTCGCGCATCA
Source organism: Spirochaetales bacterium (assembly GCA_007126415.1). GTDB lineage: Bacteria > Spirochaetota > Spirochaetia > DSM-27196 > SLAA01 > B1Sed10-166. Next base: position 352 of record SLBH01000244.1, on the reverse strand, counting down.
TTATGTTGGACGAACCGGTGTTTGCGCTCGAGGACTACCAGAAGCACCGCGTGTTCGAGATGCTCTCGGACTTCGCGGCACGCACCGGCACCAGCGTTTTCCACTCGGTGCACGAGCTCGAACTCACGCGGCGGTACTCGCAGTACACGGCGCTGTTCTTCGGCAGCGGCGCAAGCGCGGCGGCCGGCGACGCCGGAGCGGGTCGCGTTCGCGTCGGCCCTACCGATGAGCTCACCGCCAAAGATAACATCGAGGAAGCGTTTCAGGTTCCGCTCGACCTGCTCCACAAGAAAGAGGGGCTCTACCGCGAGTCGCTACTCAAGCTGAATCGACAGAAGCCATAGCGGCCCGC
>SLBH01000251.1 GCA_007126415.1 Spirochaetales bacterium | reverse complement strand
CCAAAGTTTCTTGGGCTGTTTCCGCGAGGAGGCATCAACCTACATCCTTCGTTGCTGCCGCGGCACCGTGGTCCGGCGCCGATACCGGCGGCGATCTTGGCGGGGGACAGCGAGACCGGCGTTACGATACAGTCGTTGTCGGAGCGGATGGATGCCGGCGACATCTACCTGCAATCTCATAGACCGCTCGACGGCTCCGAAACAACCGAGCAGCTCAGCGCCGAGTTGGCCGAGAGCGGCGCCGAACTGCTCGCCGAGACGGTGCGGCGTATCGATGCCGGCACCGTTACAGCGAAGCCTCAGGACGAGAACAAGGCTACGTATTGTGGTATGATTGCAAAGACGGACGGACGGATCGACTGGAACAGTCCGGCTGAAAAAATCGAGCGAATGGTGCGTGCTTACGCTCCGTGGCCGAGCGCGTATACGTATCTCAACGGCGTCGAGCTCAAGATTCTCGCAGCTACCGTTCGCTCCGCAGATCGCGCTGAGCACCTCGGACAGGCTGTCGGGGGTGCCCCGGAGCCGGGCACGGTGCTGGGTGTAGACAGGGAGCTTGGAATTTTGGTACAAACCGGTGATGGAGTGCTCGGGATACTGAGACTCCAACAAAAATCACGAAAACCGGCGGAATGGAGAACGTTTCTCAACGGTAATCCGGCGATACTTGAGAGTGTGCTGGGAGGCACCGAGCAGTGAATCGTGTATTAGAGCGCGCCAAACGGCTACTACCCCGAAATGACGACAATCCCGATATCAAGTACTTCAAGATCGTAGTGTATTCGCTGGTCGGGATCATGTTGCTTACCGTAATCGCCGGAGCAACCACCTTTCTGTTTACGCTGCAGGGTGACGAAGAGATAATGGTTCCGGACGTGCGTGACGCCGAGTTGACCAAAGCCCTGATCGAGCTGCAACAACGCGAACTGTACCCCCTGATTCAGACGCGCTTCTCCTCCGATCCGGCCTCACGGGGGCGGGTAATGGATCAGAACCCGGCTCCCGGCACAATCGTCAAAGCCGGCAAGCGCATCAATGTCATTGTGAGCGAAGGAGCGGTCGTAGATGAGGTAGGCGACTACCGCGGTCGCGATCTCAACGAGGTACGGACCGAGTTACGCACGCTGTTCAGTAGTTACGACGAGGTCCTCGAGGTTGCGAATGTGAGCTACGTATACGACGAGTCCGAGCCGGGCGTCATACTAGAACAGCATCCCGCACCCGGCACTGCTATCGCCGGGCGTACCTCGTTGGATGTGGTCGTGAGCCGGGGCCCGGGTGTTGACAGCGTAACGGTTCCGTCGTATACCGGTATGGAGTACGGCGAGGCGGTGCAGCTGTTGGCGTCCGAGAACATGCCGTTTTCGTTTCGCCTTGCCGACCCGGAAGATCACGACGACGACGCTGCGGGAACGGTGGTATCCCAGTCGCCGTCGTCCGGGTCCGAGATGGAACCCGGCAGTCGCGTGACGCTTTACGTTGTTGCGCCGGATGAGGATGATATTCCGGACGAAATGATGTTCGGGTTGTTTGAGCGCGTGCTGCCGGAATACCCGGTAGCGGTTGAGCTCACGCTGGACGTGATCAACCCCGACGGGCAGCGCACGCGTCTGTTGCAGATGCAGCACCCCGGAGGTGCGGTTTCTGTTCCGTACATGATAGAGGAGAACTCTCGGTTAGTTCTCTCACGGTTCGGCACCGAGGTAGTAAGCCTTGTGGTGCGCCCCGAGGATTAGTATCCTGCGGGTGCGTTTTATCGCAGGATTCTCGGTCTCAGGTCAAAAGTGGCCGGTGCGAGCGGGCGTCGTATAACGGCATTACCCGAGCTTCCCAAGCTCGTGACGCGGGTTCGACTCCCGTCGCCCGCTCGAACCGGCCGGACTCTCCGTGACTACAACCCCGAGAGCGCGCTCAGGGCGTTGTCGTGGGCTTGTAAGTCGCGCTCTCCAAACAGCACAAAACGCACCAGTTGGACGTTATGCAGCTCGGGCGTGGTCTCGAGCACGGTTTGTAGCGCCACGTGAGCCGCCTCCTCCATTGGATAACCGAAGGCGCCGGTGGAGAGCGCCGGAAACGCGACCGAGGCAAGCCCCCGTTCATCGGCGAGCCGGAGCGCGTTTCGGTAGCAATCGCCGAGCAGCTTCGCCTCGGGCTTATCGAGCCCGTAAACCGGACCCAGACAATGAATCACGTGCGCGTTCGGTAGGCGGTGCCCGGCGGTCATCACCGCTTCACCGGGCTGAATCGGCGCGAGCGGGCGACACTCGTGCTCGAGCTCGGGACCGGCGACGCGATGGATCGCTCCCGCGACTCCTCCGCCGGTGCGGAGTTCGGCGTTCGCCGCGTTGACTATCGCCTCGCAGTCGGGCTGGCGAGTTATGTCTCCCTGTACCGTTTCGATTGTTACTCCGTGACGAGTTGCCTGCATGACACCCTCCTTCAGCCGATTGCTCGCGAGTGTGAGCCCTGTACGTTCCAGGTTTTGCAGCGGATGATTCGCGCTGCCGGATAGATTATGATAGCTCTTGATAGCGTAGCAGAGGCGTCGAACGGTTGACAACTGCGTCGAATATTCGTATATATTGGCACTCACGATCACGATTAAGAGCCGTCGCGGCGAGGAGACCTTGCATGGATCAAGAGTTTGTAGAACGAATGCGTCAATCGCTCTTGCAGCTTAAATCAGAGATATTAGAAACACTTGCTGCTGAGAACGAGGAGTTCAAGGAGCTCGCCGACACGATGGAGGCCAAGGACCTCGTTGATCTCGCCGCCGATGACATCGGCAGAAAGACAATAGAGGCGCTCGGGGCACAAGAGATGAAGCGTTTGAGGCTCATAGACTCGGCTTTGGTACGTATCGAGAGCGAGCGCTATGGTCAATGTATGAAGTGTGGCAAGCGCATCCCGCGTGAGCGGCTTGAGGCTATCCCATACGCGCTCCTATGTATCGACTGCAAGACCGCCGAGGAACGAAGAGAGCGCTAACTCCCGAGTCTCGAGGCGCGTAGTAACCCAGATACACACATTAAGCGGTAAATTTTCATTCCGGTTCCTCCGATAGTATATTTGTAGATGGAGGAACTGTGTATGACGTCTATTCCTACCGGCGTCAGCGATCTGCAAACCGTACCGGTCAACAGACTTATGCGGGCGCGGTTATCTAGCGCTCCGGTGACGTTGCCGCTGAGGGCAAACTACAGCTACGCTCGTCTTCGTCACCTGCAGGGAGTGCCCGGCGGTGGTGATGGCGGTTTCAGCCTTCACCGGTTACGGGCGCTCGATGCACTCGTGGAGCGCTTGGCGGTGGCACGAGGGGGAGTTTCCGGCTCCGAAAGCTCCGAAAGCGAGGGAGGGGCGCGCTTACGCGCGGCCGATCTGAGCCCCGAGCAACTCGATCGACTCATCGCAAGCTACCACGGTGAACTGCAAACAGCGCTCGGCGCCGAACTCGCCGGCGGTCATGCCGCGGCTCTCGGTGGGATAGCCGACACCGGAGCGGTGTTCAGCTTTCTCGCGTGAGCGAGCGCCGTTTGGTACCTGACAACGGTTCTAAAACGTTCTCTCGCCTTCCAGCAACGGATTGTTCAGCTTCTCGCGCTCTATGCTGGAAAACGGTCCGTGCCCCGGAAACAGACGCGTTTCGGCCGGCAACGAATACAGAACTGAGGAAATGCTTTTCAGCAACTCGTCTCCCGAGCCGCCGTTGAGGTCGGTGCGCCCTACGGACTTGAACAGCAGGGTATCGCCGCTCCATACGATCCCGCGTGTCTCGCTGTAGAACGAGACGCTACCGGGCGTATGACCCGGCGTGGCAAACGCCACAAGGTCGGAATCGAGAAGCGGTTCGCCGACGGCGATCTCGAAATCTGCGCGCGCAATGCCGGGGCGCAACTGCTCAAACACGCGCGTCGCATTATCACCGAGTGGAAGAAAGCAGTCTTGGTGCCTGCGTTCGGCGTCGTCTCCGAAAAACTCGGCGTCCTCGGCATGAATGCCGATTGGGATGTGATGATCGCGTTCGTGCTGGTAATGTCTTTGAATTTCGACCGCTGCCGAGGTATGATCAAGGTGCCCGTGCGTGCAGAGAATGGCCTGGGGGACGAGATTCAGCGACTCAAGACGGGTGCAGAGCTTCTCGGCCTCGTCTCCGGGATCAATCACGATGCATTCTTTCTTGCCGGTAGACACGATGTACGCGTTTGTGTAGAGAGGACCCACAATTATTCGTTCAACCATATCGTGGTCTAGCGTAAACAAATTGCTCGAGTTACACAAGTAATGCAACAGCTCGCTTTGATAGGACTTATTTCGGTACTGTGTTATCTCGTCATTCCGGGTATCGGCGCGGTCGTGATTCGTCGTAACCGGCGCGCCTTTCGCCGCCGAGTCGTGCAGGCGGCGGGCCTTGAACCGTTGTCGGCTCATGTTTCCGGGAGAATCGGCGTACCGATCGAGCGGCTGGGGGTTTTCCGGTTCGCCGGCAGCCTTGAGGCGATACAAGGTCAGGACACAGTCTGGCTGCGAAGTCCGGCGTTATCGGTTGCGGTGAGGATGGACGGCGAGCGGGTACACATGGTTCCTTCGGAAGGCGAGGTAACGCAGGACGGACCAAACGCCGCCGGCGCTCCCGAGTATCCATTACTAGCGCTCAGATGGAGGAAGTTGCACGCAATCGCCGAGGGAACCGGATTCTGCGTTGCCGGTCCCGCGTATCACGAGCACGGCAAGCTGGTGTTCAAGGGCGAAGCGGCCGAGCCGCTCTTGGTACTGGTGTACGACGGTGATCCCGACAGCGTGTTCGAGCGGGCGCTTTGGTACGGCCGCCGTCGGAACGAGTACTGGAATCCGCTTACCCCACCGTCGCTTGTCTTAGGGGCTGTTCTACTCGGCTGGGTGGCGTACGGGCTGCTGAACAGCCCATTTCACCGTGGTTTTGCGGTCTTCGGGATAACACTGGCCGCGCTGCCGGTGCTGCCGCTTCTGCCTCCGGGCGTGTTGTTTCTTCTCTTATACCACAAGCTCTGGAAACGGGGGCGGCGTAAACGCGCCGAGCGCGACCTGCTTCTGTTTCGAGATCCCTCACGGGCCGAGAACGCGCTGAGTAGAGGCCGCGAAGCACTGGTGCTGGAATGCTTCGCGCTCACTGCCTTGCTGTCAGGCTTGGCGATCAACGCTTATCTCATCCTAAACGCCCTCGCGCGTATTCTGCTCTAGTCTTTCTTTCGCGCGAAGTTGACCGTTAAGCGCCTCCCGCGAAACTCGCGTCCATTCAAGGTGTCGATCGCGGACTGTGCCTTGATGGGGGTTATCTCGAGGAAAGAGTAGTTATCAAGGATCTTTATCTGTCCGATGTCCTCGGAGGTAACGCCGTCGACGTCTGAAAACAACTGAATTAGGTCCTTCGGGAAGACCTTTCGGTTCTTGCCCACGCCCACGAAAATGCTGGTGTACTCGCCGTTTGAACCGGCCTGGTGGTTCTTCGGTTTTTCACCCCCGGCGTGCTTCAGAAGGTACGCCGTGAAGTAACCGCGACGGGAGAACGGCACGTGTTTCTTCACGAAGCGCTTATAGGCGTTGAGCTCCTCCGGGTCTTCTTCCTCAAAGATTTTGCGAAGGATCTCGTCGACTTGGGACTTAAGCTCGTTTTCGTCGATCTGTGTGTGTTTCGGCATAACGGAACGCTCCTGTTGTGAGTGATTGCTTCTACTCGAGTTCCGCTCACCATCGTCGCCTGCGCCGTGGCCCGGCCGGCTGTCTACCGCCGCTACCCGCTTCGGGCGCGACAGAACGCGCTCAATCTCGGATAGTTGACGGTGAAATGACGGCGTCAACACACACGTGAGCGGTGTGGAGCGAAGCTTTGAATAAATGAACTGCACATCGGCGTTGAACCCTTCAGCGTGCTCAAGCTCGGGCTCCTCGAGTACAACGAGGCGAATACCGCTTAACTCTATGCTATCGCGCCGAACGAAATCTATCAGCCTCTCGGGGGTCGCCACAACGATATCGGGGCGTTCGGTAAGCTGCTCCGACTGAGTACGGGTTGCGCTCTTTCCGTACAACCCCACCAAGCCGAGCTCGCGCCAGATATTGTTGAGGCTTTCGTGCGCCGAAGCCTCACGAGCAAGGGTTATCACGCCGCGGATTCGCTGCTCGTCTTGTGATATAATCAGACACTGAGTTGCCTCGGCGCCTCCCTCTATGTGAGCCGCCACCGGCAGCAGTAACTCTAGTGGCGAGATGTCGGGCGTAGGTAGCTCGTGGATGAAGTCGGTACCGTGTTGTGCCGAGAGGTATACCGACGCGGGCAGCGGGTCGAGCAGCCGCTCAACCTGTGTTGAGAGTCCGGACGTGGTAGAGATGAGGAGATCTCGCTTTTGGTCGGTCGGCGTTTTGATATCGGTAGCAGGCACGCTGAATCACCTGTGCTGTTTCAAACGGTCTCGGGACCTTAATGTATCCACCGCCGGTGCCTTTGTCAAGTTCGCTTGATAATAGAGTTAAATGTGTTATTGGCATTCCTGGGTTTGCTGTAGGGAGGATCCTTGAAGCAGTACGCAGCTATTGTATTGTTCCTGACGCTCGCGACGGTTCTTGCGCCGGCCGAGGAGACGCGTGAGTTTCGGTACCGCTATCGTGAAGGCGAGCGCTATCGCATACTCTCGACCGTCGATCAAGAGGTTCGTATTAACGGCCGATACTCGCACGATGCGCGCATCCTCAATCGGATCGCGATCGAGGTTGCGGAGGCTGATGACGATCGTGGCAAGATCGAGGCGCGGTTCCAAACATCGGAGGAGGCGCGGCGTGCGGCGCAGGTGTTTTCGTGGGGCCAGGAGTATTTTTCGCGCTTCGAGCGTGACGCCCGGGGCTATCTCGAGATCGAGCCGCATTACTTCATGCCGGTGGTGCGCGACGTACCGGTCTTCCCCGAGCACGCGCTTGCTCCCGGGGATAGCTGGAGGGCAGAGGGCTCGGAGGTACACGACTTTCGGCGGGGCTTCGGGATACCGGATGCTTTCCACTTTCCGATAACCGTAGATTACCGCTACGTCGGGACCGAGGAACTCGACGGCCTGGAACTCGATCTCATAGAGATTCGCTACAACGTGCTACACCGGCCGGAGGGCGTCGGCGCGGCGCAGCTCTATCCGCACACTATCTCCGGGTACGCCGATCAACGCCTCTATTGGGACAACCTCGCCGGCAGGGCGTACTACTACGAAGAGGATTACGCGCTGGTGTTCTCGCTCACCGACGGTCGTACCTTTGAGTTTTCCGGTACGGCTGAGGCGCGCGTCATTGAGTCCGATCCGTTAGACCGCGATGCGATGCGCGACGAGATCGAACAGGATCTCAAGGAGCGCGGTGTAGAGGACACCTCGGTAGCGAGCGACGAGCGCGGGGTGACGATTTCGCTCGAGGACATCCGGTTCCAACCCGACTCCGACGAGTTGCTGCTGTCGGAGAAACGCAAGCTCGACTCAATAGCGGAGATACTGCTCCGCTACCCCGATCGCGACATCCTGGTTTCGGGTCATACCGCGCTGGCCGGAACCGAGGCCGGTCGTCAGCTGTTATCGGAACAGCGCGCGCAGGCGGTCGGGCAGTATCTCCTCGACACCGAGGTGAGAAGCGCCGACCAGATAATGACACGCGGGTTCGGCGCCTCGCGCCCGGTCGCGGACAACCAGAGTCCGGAAGGCAGGCGCCGTAATCGCCGCGTCGAGATCACCATTATGGAGCACTGATGCGGCGGGCGGCGGGCGCCCGCCGTGCGGCTTTGCGCCCTACAGCTCGGCTTTGACCGCCGATACCTGCTCGTCGAATCCCGCGAGGATCTCGGTGTCCTGCTGTTGGGTGATCGCGTTACCGAGGAAGATCGCGGCGAAGTTCGCAATGAAGCCGGGCACAATTTCGTACATTACCGCCCCAAGGCCCACCGCGTCCCACACAATCAACACCACAGTTCCGGTGAGCATCCCGGCGAGAGCGGATTTCCAGGTTGTGCGGCGTGAGAACAGCGCCATCAGGATGACCGGACCGAAGGCCGCACCAAAGCCGCCCCAGGCGTAGGACACCAAGCCGAGGATGGTTGCTTCAGGGTTCATCGCGAGCCCCATCGCGATCAATGCGATTACGATTACGCTGATGCGGCCGACGAAGAACAGCTCGCGCGGGGAGGTGTCGCGCCGGAGAACCTTTGCGTAGAAGTCTTCGGTCAGGCTCGAGGACGAAACCAGAAGCTGAGAGTCGATCGTGGACATGATCGCCGAAAGCACCGCGGCCAGCAGAACGCCGGCTATCCAGGGGTGAAACACGAGGCGTACCATCTGGATGAACACAGTCTCGCTCGCCGGGCCGCTGAGCTCAGGAAAAAGCGGGATACCGATCAAACCCACCGCTACGGCGAACGTCAGCGAGAACACCACCCAGACCACCGCGATCACGGTAGACTTGGAGATATCGCCGACCGACCGTGCTCCCATGAAGCGTGCGAGAATATGCGGCTGCCCGAAGTATCCGAGGCCCCAGGCCGCGGTCGAGATGATTGCCAGTATTGGCGCCGATCCGGGAGGGATCAACGACGCGGATATCTCGGCCTCGGCCATCGCGGCACCGACGCCGGAAACACCCCCGGCGTGGTTGAGTGCAATCAGCGGTACCACGGTCACCGCCACCACCATGAGTGCACCTTGAAACAGATCGCTCCAGCAAACCGCCAAGAAGCCTCCGAGGAAGGTATAGAGCACGATGACCGCACCACCGATTAGAACGGCGAGTTGATAATCGATCGTGAACATCGACTCGAACAGACGGCCCGCCCCAACCAAGCCGGATGAGGCATAGATCGTGAAGAAGAACAGGGTTATCACGGCCGAGAAGATGCGGAGCGTCCCGGTGGGATCTTTGAACCGCTCCTCGAAAAAGCTCGGTAGCGTGATCGAGTCGGTTCTCTCGGTGTAAACCCGCAGTCTAGGTGCGACCAGCAGCCAGTT
>SLBH01000256.1 GCA_007126415.1 Spirochaetales bacterium | reverse complement strand
CACTCTCGATGGCGATCATCATAGAGCTCGCACCGATTGAGAAGCGCGGAACCGCGCTCGGCACCTGGAACTCCATCGGCCCGGTCTCCGGCATGGTGGGCCCGCTGTTCGCCGGCGCGCTCATCGACGCCTACGGCTGGCGTTCGCTGTTCCTGCCGCCGGCTGCCGCCGCCGCGCTCGCGATGGTGTTGGTTGCCTGGCTCGTGCCGCGGCCCACGGGCAGTGCGGACCACGCGGGCAGTGCGAACTACGCGGGCAGCGCGCGCAGTGCGCGGCAGGCCGAACGGCGCCCCCAACCCACCGCCGCGGTCCTGCGCGAGTTCGACTGGCTCGGGGTAGTGCTTCTGAGCCTCGCGATCTCGATGTTCGTGTTCTATACCTCCAGCCGCCCCTTAACCGGTGTGGCGCCGTTTCGCGACTTCAGACTTCTTGCGGTAGCGGCGCTCTCCCTCCTGGGATTTCTCAGACACGAACGGCGGCGCAGCGACCCGTTCGTAGACCCGCGGCTTTTTCGCAACCGAGACTTCAGCTTCGCGGGGATCTGCGTCGGCATCCGCATGATGCTGATGGCCGGCGTAGGGTTCGTGATTCCGCTCATGGTCACCGATCTGTACAACTTCAGCGCGCCACAGGCGGGTGCAATGCTCGCGCTGCACGCCGGTGCGCTCTTGGTGACGATGCGCCTCGGGGGCCGAATCGTCGACCGCTACCGCAGCCGAACGCAGATTGTCGCGGGCCTGGGGCTCGAGGGCGCCGCGATGCTAATTCTGGTGCTGATTCCGGGAGGACGCGCCGCGGTGCCGCTTCTTACCGTTGCGCTTGCCCTGCACGGGCTCGGGGCCGGGCTATGCCTCGCGGCGTTACACCTGTTTGCGCTCGGTAACGTGGAGCAGGAACAGGCCGCTACCGCGGCGGGACTCTACAGCATGCTGCGTTTCATCGGCTCGATGATCGGTCCGGCGGTGGGCGGGGTACTCCTGTATCTGGGCACGGAACGGTTCGGAGTAGAGACCGCGGCCTATCGTCCCGCATTTCTCTTTTATCTGGTCGGCGGAGTCGTGGGCGCCGCCTCGGCGTTCGGCCTCAGCAAGCGGTTGCCGAGCGCGTAAGGTGTCCCGCTGCCGCGCGCGTACGGCTTTGCGCACAACCTGCACCCCGGCCTACAGGAAGCCGGCCGCGAAGCCTTTCTGAGCCACGAGTTTGAAGGCACCACGCTCGCGGAAGAGTGCGAGCACACCCTCGCGAACTGCCCCGCACTTTGTTGGTGAAGCGGTAACATTGGTTACCGCTTTACTTACCTTCCTCGCGTTACGATAGCCCCATGTTACGCGACATAATAGAGATCGACGAAGAGTTATGTGTGGGCTGCGGAAACTGCGTGCCGAACTGTCACCAGGGAGCGCTCCAGATCATCGACGGCAAAGCCCGTCTCATCTCCGACCTCATGTGCGAAGGTATCGGCGTTTGCGTCGGGCACTGCCCCACCGGCGCCATGAAGATAGAGCAACGCGAGGCCAAGCCCTACGATGAGCACCACGTGATGGAGAAAATCTGCGCCGGCGGCCCGAACGTCGTCAAGGCGCACCTCAACCATCTACGCCGCCACGGCCAGACACGTTACCTCAACCAAGCGATCGAGTACCTCAAACACCACGACATGGAGGTTCCTGAGATGGATGACCCCGAAACCGCTGCCGAACCAGCGCGCACCGACGACGCACGCATAACCACAACCGGCGGTGGCGCTCACGCGCAGCACGCTCACGCGCCCCGCAACGACGCGCCCCGCGAGCACGCCGGAGGCGGGTGCCCCGGCTCTATGGCACGCTCGTTCGGCCCACCGGCCGCAGCCGCAGGCGGCGGCGCGGCTGCAGGTGGCGGCACGCCCCAGACCGGCGCGGACGACGCAGGCTCCAACGGCGGCACCGCGCAGGCGGGAGCAAGCGAGCTACGACAGTGGCCGGTACAGTTGCATCTACTTAATCCGGCGGCGGAGTACTTTCAGAGCGCCGACGTGCTGCTCGCCGCAGACTGCACCGCGTTCGCGATGGGAATGTTTCACCAGCGGCTGTTGCGCGGCAAAACCCTCGCGATCGCCTGCCCGAAGCTCGACCAAGGCCTCGCCAACTACGTCGAGAAGATCACCGCGATGATCGACGACGCGAACATAAACACGCTCACGGTCGTGATGATGGAGGTTCCCTGCTGCGGCGGGCTCCTGCAGATCGCCCAAGCCGCAGTCGAGCGGGCCGAGCGAAAGATCCCGATCAAACAGATGATCGTGACGTTGCAAGGCGAGATTAGACACGAGAGCTGGGTGCTGTAAGGGTGCACGTTGACAGGAGGCGCGGCCCGGCGTAGGCTGTTTACGTGCAATTTTTCCGAACTCTAACGCTTCGGTATCGTTGCCCGAACTCGGCTAAGCTCATCATTGCGCTTGCGGCCGTTGCACTGGTGGTGACCGCATGCGCCGCGATTGTACGCCCTGTGCCGGAGGCGCCGGAGACAGCCGAGCCGGCCGACCCTGCGCCATACTCCGAGCGCAACCGTCGGGATGCCATGCGGCCCGGGTCGCTCTATAGCGAGCTCGAGGCCGCGATCGCGCGCTGGCCGGAGTTCGCCGAGGCGGCGGCGAGTATCACCTTCGACGACGGGACGCGCGATCAGTACCTCGTCGCGGCCCCAGTCCTCGAGCGCCATGATGTGCGCGCCACGTTCTTCCTCATCAGCCACAAGATGGACCGAGGTGTCTGGGTCGATCAGGCGGGCCCGAGGAGGCTCATGAGCTGGCGCGAAGCCGCTCGGCTCGCCGACGCCGGTCACGAGATCGGGAGCCACGGCGCGACCCATGTAGACTTAAGCCGCAACGATGTGAACCTCGAGCTCGAGCTTGACGCGTCGCGCACACAAATTGAGCGCCGCCTGCCCGGCGTCACGGTCCGCACGCTGTCGTGGCCGTACTGGCGCAGCACGCCTGAGGCTCGCAAACACGCCTCCGAGACCGGCTATATCGCCGCGCGCGGCGGCGCCGCGGTCCCGGATCAGTTTCGAAACCTACAAGAGACCGGAACACTCAATGTGCCCGCGATGGGCCTGCGACCGGCGGACCCGGCAGAGGAATGGGATGAACTCGCCGCTGAAGCCGTCGCGAACGGTGGCTGGATGGTATACGCGCTACACGGCCTCGACAACGGCAGTATCCCCGATATGGAGCTCGGTTGGGAGCCGATTCCCGATAGCGAACTCGAGCGCATAATCACTCGGCTTCAAGCACGCGATGTCTGGATCGCGCCGTTCGGCGAAGTCGCCGCGTACAAGCAGCTCCGGGAAATGGCGCGCGTGCACCTCGAGCCGCTCTCGTACGATCGCGTGCGAGTAAGCCTCCGCGTCGACCACGACGCCGAAGAGATACCGCCCAAGCTAACCGTGCGGCTCGCCGCCGAGGGAACACTCCTGGTAACACGCGACGAAGACAATCGCGGCGCCGAAGCCGACCTGCCCGCCGGCTCCGAGCGTTCAGCGGTCGTCTCGCTTCGGCCCAACCTAGACTCGGTAGTAATTGAGCGCCGCGGCAGGTAACCGCTCACCTTCGCGCCGCGGCACCGCCACGACAGGCAGGTAGCGGCGCAGCGCCGCTACCGCCCGGCAAACAAATGCGCGGCGGGCGCGGCGCAACATCGAACACCTTGCCGATGTCGCCCAACCGGCGCCGCCGCCGCGCTCGAACGCCCGCGCGTTCTTTTACTTCAGTTAGCGCTTACGATCCGGAAATCGCCGAAACTTACCGATAAGCTGTTGGTGCGAAGCGCGAGGTAGTCGCCCGCCCTTAAGACGTTAGCGTCGAGCGGCAGGCGATACCACACCGAGGCGGTGGGGTCGGCGACCCTCACGGTGCCGGTGCGGTTGTTGACCTGAATCCGCATCGGGATCTCATGACCGAGGTACGGCTCCACATCCGAAATTGCGAGGTGAATTCCGGCCGCACGCAGGGCCGCCGGGATATCGATGCTCAGCTTCTCGGAACCCAACTCACGCTCGACCCAGTCGGCGGTAACGAGGTCCATCTGCACCGGTCCTTGGCTTTCGTAGACCTGCGCTCGCAGCCCGAAGTGGTCGGGATACTGCTCGGCGGTTTGGCCGCGCGTGTCGAGATTGAGCCACAGCAGGTAGCTCTCGCCCGCGCCCCAACTCTCTACGCCGAGGAGCGGGTTGGCGAGGCCGACATGCACGCCGAACCCGGCATGAAAGATCTGATTCACGAGGTCCTGCTCGCTCTTGTAGCCGCCGTCTTCGTAGCGAACGTTGAAGCGAATCTCATAAACCGTCTCGTCGGGAATTTCATGGTCGACGCGCGCCATGAGCGCCGATGAACTGCGCTGATGGAGCCGATTACCGTCGACTTCCCAGTCGCCTGATGCGGGCGTCCATCCTTCCATGTCGTTGAAGTCGCTCATCACGAGCACGCTCTGCGCGGACGCGAGCGCTACCGAGACACCGAGAAGGATCACTGTCAAGCACAAAACTTTGCGTAGCATACGTTGCCCCCTGATATTGAACTGGTTATGCTAATGGCCTTCTATGTTAGCAGGGGTTTGGTGATACCGCAACTTTTTGATACCAAAACAATTTGCGCTAATTTGTATAATTGTTGAAACACGCCGGCCGCTGGAATTACGGCAGCCGCGGCGGTATTATTGCGATGCCGCCACGCGGGCGCACGCGGGCGAGAGAGCTTTAAATGCTGGAAACGACGACACCTACTCGTATGGACCTCGATCCCGCCTCAGTGCCGGCGCGGGGGTGCGTCCGGGCGGCGCGGCCGCCGCTAACGGTTGCGCTGCTTTCGGCGATTGCGGCGATAGTGATTCTCGGCATAAGCGCCTGTGGAATGGGCGGCCACGGCGGTGTCGACACTACACCGGTGTTGCCGGAGTTCACGCCTCGCACACCTAACGACTCCCACTACCACGAACAATGGAACATGGAGTTCATCGAGATGCCGGACGCCTGGGGGGTGGTCACCTCGTCCGAGATACGCCGGCGCTCCCGCGTAGTGTACGTCGCGGTCCTCGACACCCAGATAGAGATGACCCACCCCGACCTCGAAGCCAACCTCGTAGACGGCTGGGATTTCGTGGATAACCAAAGAATCCGGGCCGGCTCGACAGGCGCCGGCGGCACCGACCACGGCACGCATGTGGCGGGCATCATCGCCGCGGGCACCAACAACAAGAGCGGTATCGCCGGCGTCGGCTGGGACCGCATTCGCATCATTCCGGTGCGAGTACTCAATGACGACAACAGCGGCTCAACCTGGACCGTCACGGACGGTATCCTTTACGCCGCAGGACTCCCCAATAGCTCCGGCCGAACCCCGGCTCGACGCGCGGATGTCATTAACATGAGCCTCGGCGGGCCCTCGAACATAGACGGATGGTCTGCTGTAGAGGACGCGGCGACACAAGCTGCCGACCGCGGCATCACACTGGTCGCCTCATCCGGCAACAACGGATCGGGGGAAAACGGAATACTCCACCCCGCCGCCTTGCCCAACGTAGTTGCCGTTGGCTCGGTGAACCCGCCGCCCTCGGAAGACGAAGAACCGGCGCGCTCAGAGTATTCCGATTACGGTATGGGTCTTGAGTTTGTGGCGCCCGGAGGCAGCGGAGAAGGAGGCGACCCGTATGCGGAGGTCTACAGCACGCTTCAGAATGGCGGTTACGGGGGTCTCCACGGCACCTCAATGGCCGCACCCCACGTATCCGGACTCGCCGCACTGCTCTACTCGGTGGCCGACAGCATGACGCAAAACGGCGTTCGAAGCGTCCTCCGCCAAACCGCCACCGCAATCGCGGCCGACGAAAGCTACCCACATCCCGAGTTCGGGTATGGGCTAATTCACGCAGGCCGTGCGGTGCGGCGCGCGCTGATGCAGCCCTACGGCCCCTACCAATTTGATAACGAGGTCTCGCTTCAGAGCCTCGCCGTTAGCACAACCGAGGCCGGCAGCCTTGAAAGCGGGCTGCTTGAGACCTCACGGCAGCAAACCGCTCACAGCGAACGGGCCGAGCCGGAACCCGGCAGCTACCGGCCCGACAGGCTGATTGTGTCGCTCGACTCCGACTGGCTGCGCGCAACGCCCCAAGCGGAACGCAGAGCTCGCCTCGAGGCGATTGTAGCCGAACACCGGCTCGAGTCTATCTCAGGCGCTCATCTCGGGCACGCGCTCGCGCGTCTCTCGGCCGGCCAAGACGCTGCGGAACTCCGCAGAGCGCTGATCCAAGAGCCCGAGATCGCCGAGGTGAGCTTTGATCTCTATGTTTCCGCACACTATGAGGCATCCGGATTACCGTAGGTACCGGTTTTCTGAATTTCCTGAGTGCCACGCTTGCATTTTTTTTTGGCATATGTCAGGATATTTGGGTTACAATGTTGTACGTTTAGGCTACAACACTTAAACTCTGTAGCGTAAGGAGTTAGCACATGAGAAAACGCGTGGCTTGCACACTGGTTGCCGTTGCGTTGGTTCTTCTATTGCTACCGGGGCAAGCCTTCGGTCAGCAGTTCGGCGACACCGTAACGGAGAGTCGGCTCTTCAATGTCGAGATGGGATTTCTAACCGGGTATCGTCTCTTGGATGAAGAAACCGTAGTGGGACGTACTGTGGGCTTAAGCTTCTCGATACTGGATAACGCGGATATTGGAATCGTGAACACGCAGTTTGACGACGCTGAGGGTGGTCCGATGCATACCTACAACTTTGTCAGATTCAATTACTTCCTCAACGAGCAAGTCGCGTTGAGCCTCGCCACGGGAGGGTGGAGCGACGGCGTTGACACCACTGCGGCCGGCTCGGTCGGAGGTAACTTCATCATCCTTCGAAACATCCCGGACTCCGGGTTTTCCTCAACCTTCAAGATTAACGCGCAGTATCTTCTCAATGAAGAAGACGGCTTCGGCGACGGAACCTTCGCCGTTTCGCTACTCGGCACGATCGGCCTGTAAAGGCTCTACCGAACACTGACAATAAGGAGTTAAAGACAATGAAGCGAATAGCAGTTCTAGTTATTGCCGCTAGTTTTTTGGTTATTTTCGCGGGCACCGCAACCGCACAAACCACTGAAACCGATATTTTCGGGATCGAGATCGGGCAGGTCACCGGGTACAACTTTGGTACAGAAGAAATCGGCGTAGGCCAGCTCATGGGGCTTCATTTCGGTATGACCGATGCCATGGAACTGGGGTTTGTGTTTGTTCAAGGCGACGCTGCCGATATGCCGGATTTCAGCCTCGTGCGTATGACCTACTTCCTCCAGGAAGAGTTTGGGTTTCAACTTTCCACCGGTAGTTCCGGGGCCACTAATGTTGCCGGCGGGCTCGGCGTCTTCACGTCGCCGATTCGGCGCGAGTTCAACGACACACTGACCACATCGCTGCGGCTTTCGTTCGATTACCTTGTTCCGGACATGGCTACTGCCGTGAGCGACGGCATCGCAAGCCTCACGATCTCCGGTAAGATTGCGTTCTAAGGAGCGGCGGCTCTTCTTTTACCCGGCGGCAAGCGGGCACCGCGGCCCGCTTGCCGCATCCGCTCCACACAGGTGCTTTCACCGAGGTGCAATTCCGACGGGCGCTTTACCGGCTGCTCCGCGCCTGTCGGCACAGCAGCCCCCAGAGGGCGAGTGAACTGGAGACGTGCTGATGAAAACTATCGTTATGGCGACCGGGCTCTGGCTCCTGATGGTTGCATCGCTCGCCGGGCAGTCGGCCGCGTTAATCGACGAGATTCTCGCCGAAGACCGGCTGACCTACGGCAGTGCCGCTTACCTGTTGCTCGGCGTAACCGAGCAGATAACCGAAGAGCAAACCCGTGCAGAAGCCGTTGAAACCTTAGCCGATCTTGATGCCGGGCTTCGCGATCTAGACGTTGAGGATCCCATCAACCTCGGAGAGCTCTCGCTCCTAGTGATGCGAGTGTTCGAGATTGAGGGCGGCCTCTTCTACACTATTGTTCAGGACGGGCGCTACGCCGCGCGGGAGCTCGAGTTTCGCAGAGTCATCCAAGGGGAAGCTTTCCCTACCATGCGCGTAAACGGCGAACGGGGCCTACGCATTCTCAACCGAGCGTTGGCACTCCGTGAGGAGGGCCGAATATGATACGTCGTCGAACCTTACTCGCCTTTTTCACGCTCACGTTCATCGTGCTGCTCGGCGCGCCGGCGGCAGCTCAAGACGAACCCGACGCCGAGGCGCTGCCTGCTGAGGACGCAATCGAGGATCCTGCCGATGAGCCCGATCCGGACGAGCTCGAGGATCGCCGGCACGGCCGGGGCGACTGGGGCGTAACGCTCGACGCGCTTCGCAGCGTACGGGCCGCAGAACATCAGGCGAGCGACGCAACTACCAGCGCTTTGAGCACGGCGCTGTGGGTACGCCGCGTGAGCCCGGTCGGCGAGCTCAGCACTATCGACACCGCCGTTCAGGGCAGCTACAACTGGAGTAGCGGACAAGTCTACCTAAACCTCGACCTCGTCCGCCTACGGGGTTTCTACCCGGAGCTTTTCGGAGACAGCTCGGTGGTTGAAGCCACCGCCGGCCGCTTTCGTTTCCAGGACCCAAGCTCGTTGCTGCTCAACAGCACCTTAGACGGCGTCTCCACGCGTCTTGCCTACCCCAGTGTTCGGCTGCGCTTTGGAGCAGGCTACAGCGGCTTGATCTTGAACCCGGCCTCAAACATCCGCATGACCGGAGCCGATCTCATCGACCAAGACGATGACGACGAAGACTTTGGCCCACGCCGCGCAATCGGGCTTGCCGAGATCAGCTTCCCGGAGCTCTTTGCACGCCAAACCGTGGTTATCGGTGCGCTCGGACAGTTCGACTTTCGCGACGCCGACGACAATGAAGAAACGGTGAACTCTGGCTACGCGGTTGCCGGTATTAGAGGCCCACTGTTCGGCAACCTGTATCACGATATCTACGCGGCCGGAACCATGGGAAGCGTTGAGATAGACGAAGGCGAAGATTACGACTACATGGGCTACCTCGGCTCAGCCCGGCT
>SLBH01000174.1 GCA_007126415.1 Spirochaetales bacterium | reverse complement strand
TTGAGCCGCATTTGGAGCGTTTTGATCGCGAGCTCGGGGAAATCGCGCCGCAGCCGTTGAACCAGGCGACGCTCCTGCATCTGCAGCATCTGCATCCAGCCGGGGTGGTCCAGCTCCACCACCAACGCGTCGCGGCGTATATCGACCGGCTCGCTATGCGCAGCGAGATCTATACCCACGAGCGACTGCCAATTCTGGTGTAGCGCAACGTACTGCCGGCCCGCAGAGCTATCCACGGAACTGAACAGCTTCGCGACGAGCTCGCGCGCGCTCTTGCTGTCGTCGGTCATGTCGTCGGTAATACCGCCTGTCGTCCGTTATCCGGATCTCGGGTATCCGGATTTGGGAGTGAAGTCGCCTTCACGTACCTCGTATATCAGCGTATCAGAGTTTGCGTAGCGCGAAAACGGCTCATCCGGCAGAAAGGTGAAGATCGCTTGTTCGTACTGCGGTAGCCGCTCGAGGAAGCGCTCTCGGCGGTCGGGGTCGAGCTCCAGGAGGACA
This sequence comes from Spirochaetales bacterium, assembly GCA_007126415.1. Taxonomy (GTDB): domain Bacteria; phylum Spirochaetota; class Spirochaetia; order DSM-27196; family SLAA01; genus B1Sed10-166. The sequence goes on along the minus strand of SLBH01000174.1, from coordinate 8,689 downwards.
TCATCGAGCAACAATACCGGTTTGAGCCCGGTCTTGTCGGCGAAGAACACCGCCTGGGCGGTACGCAGAATGAGCGACACGAGCCGGACTTGCCCGGTGGAGGCGATCTCGGTGAAGTCGTGCTCGGCGTAACGATAGCGAAATCTGTCGCGGTGCGGCCCAGTGGTGGTGGTACCGAGTGCGAGGTCACGCTCGCGGCGGCGCATCAGGACCTCGCGAACCGCCTCGGCGTGGCGTTTTGTGTCACGTTCCGCGCCGACCTCCACCTCCGCCTCGGCCCCCGGCGTAGGCCACGACGGGTGATACGCTACCGTGAGCTCGTGGGGTAGGCCGGAGACTCCGCGAAAAACCCTCGAGAAGGTTTCGTTGAACTCGCCGATCAGCGCCGAACGCCGCGCCTGTAACTCCACCCCCGCCTCCAGCAGCTGCTCGTCGTATACATCCACCAAGCTGCGCTGCTGCTGCTTGAGCGCAGTGTTGCGGGCCTTCAGGACGCGCCGATAGCGGCGCAACAGGTCTATGTAGTTCGGCTGATACAGGCTGAGCGTCTGATCGAAAAAGGTTCGTTGCATCTCCGGCGCGCCGGTAACAAACTCAATGTCGCCGTGGCAAAACACGATGCAGGGCATCACCTCGAGCAGCTGCTTTCGGTCTCGCACCGGTTTTCCGTCGCGCTCGATAGATTTGCGCTCGCGGTCTATCCGCACCACTACGCGCGTCGGTCCGGCGCCCTGCGTCTTGATCTCGCCCGCGACGCTCATCACGTCCGAGCCGATGCGCCGAAGCTGCTCATCCTTGCGCGTTCGAAACGAGCCGCCGTAACACAACAGGTACAGCGTCTCCAGAAGGTTGGTTTTGCCTTGCCCGTTCTCGCCCACGAGAAATACTTGAGGCGCGTCGATCGCGAGCTCACGGTCTACGAGATTGCGAAACCCAACGGTCTTGACCGAAACAATACCCATCCAAACGCCGCCCTCGACACCGCGGTGGCAAGAATCGCGCCGCGATCAGTCGAGCTGCATCGGCATCACGATGTGGAAGTAGTCCTGCTCGGGATTGGGGATCAGCATTAGCGCTTTGTTCGGCTCGCTGAAGCGCAGCACGATACTCTCGCTTTGGATCACCCGAAGCGGCTCGCTGAGGTAGAGAAAGTTGAGCGCGATCTTCATCTCGGGACCCTGATACTCACAGACGAGCTGCTCGCTCGCGGTTCCGATCTCCGACTCATCGGAGCTCAACGTAAGCTGATCTTCGGCAAGCGTGAGGTAGATGCGCCGCGATTTCTCAACGAGCAACGATACGCGCTTGAGCGCCTCAGCAAGCTGCGCGCGGTCGGCGGTGAGGGTGTACTCCTGTTTGTCGGGGATGACACGGCGATAGTTCGGAAACTGTCCTTCGATCAGAGCCGTGGAAAGCTTCTGATTCTCGAACTCAACGAAGAGATGCTTCTCGGTCACCGCAACGGCTATTACACCTTCGCCTGAGGCGAGTTTCTTCACGAGGTTGAGAATCTTCGGCGGTACGATTACGCCGTTGAACTCCGGAACCTCGCCTTCGGGAGTTTTCTTGATATACGAGAGACGGCGCCCGTCGGTAGCCACCATTACGAGGTCACCGTCCAGTTGCTCGAAGTACACACCGTTCATGAAGTAGCGCGTTTCGTCGTCCGAGACCGCGAACACGGTGTGCGTGATCATCTCGATGAACTCGGTCTGGGGGAGCTCCCAATACGACTCGCTGCTGGTGAGTTGGATCTCGGGATACTTTTCGGCGGCGATGCTTCGGAGGCGAAAATCGGCCTTGCGCTCGGTAGGCGTGATCGTGACCTGCTCGTGAGCGTGCTGGAGCACGACGTCACCCTGGGGCAAGGAGCGAAGAATACCGAGGAGCTTATCGCAGTAGACCGTAGTGCGGCCGGCGGTTTCTACCTCTACCGGGATCTGCGTCTCGAAGCTTACCTTCAAGTCGGTGGCGCGGATTCCGAGGTTGCCGTCCTCGGCCCATAGCAAGACGTTGGAAAGTACCGAAAGCGTGTTTTTGCTCGAGATGATCTCCGAGGCTATCGCAATTTCTTTCATCAAGGTGTCGCGGTCAACTGTAAACTTCATGATGGCCTTACTCCGTGCTTCTTAATGCTTATTATAGTAATATTCTAGTTGTTTTAGTGGTAGGGGACACTAATTTGTGGAAAGCTCCCCTAAAGCTCGATATACGCCGTAGTTAACTCCTGTAGAAATTCGGCGATCGGACGACGCAATACTCCACAATCGCACAGCCTGGCGCGGTTGTCCACAATGAACTGCTTGGTTTTCCGGAGCTTTTCCACCGCGATTCTTGCCGGTACGGTACTCGGCGTTTGTGCGTTGACTGCATCTCGTTGCAGCAGCTGCGCTACTTTGCGCCCTGTTCTTTGATGCTTCTGATTAGTGACTGAATTGTCGGCTCGAGTGTGGGGTCGGTACGCATGCGATTCTCTATCCGCTGGCAGGCGTACATCACGGTGGTATGGTCGCGACCGCCGAACTCGAGCCCTACCTCGGTGGTGGAGAGCTCGGTGAGCTCGCGGCAGATATACATCGCTACTTGGCGCGGAAACGCGATAACCTTGGTGCGTTTCTTACCCTTGAGGTCCTGCGTCGAGAGGCTGAAGTAATCGGCCACGGTGCGCTGAATGACGTCGACGGTGATGTTGTGCTGCTGGGGACTCGAGAACATGTCGCGCAGCTGTTGCTGGGCGATCTCGAGCGTGATCTTTTTATTGACGAGCTCGGCGTACGCCATGAGCTTCGTGAGCGCGGCCTCGAGATCGCGGACGTTGGTGGTGACGTTGTTACAGATCAGCTCGATCACTTGCTCGGGGATATCGATCTGCGCGCGTTCGGTCTTCTTGCGAAGGATCGCGTAGCGCGTTTCGTATGAGGGCGGCTGGAGGTCAACATTGAGACCGCGCTCAAAGCGGCTTCTGAGCCGGTCGGTGAGGTCGCGAATCTCGGAGACCGGACGGTCGCAGGTAAACACCATCTGCTTGTTGGCGTCGTACAGCGCGTTGAAGGTGTGAAACAGTTCTTCCTGCGTCTCGGGCTTCTTCTGCAGGAAGTGGATATCGTCGATCAACAGTACGTCGGCATAGCGGTACTTGTTCTTGAAGTTCTGCATGCGCTTCTCGCGGATCGACTGAATGAAGTCGTTGGTGAAACTCTCCATCGTGACGTACACGATCTTGAGGTCGCCGAACTCGCGATGTACCGAGTTTCCGATTGCCTGAATAAGATGCGTTTTGCCGAGCCCTACACCGCCGTACACTAAACACGGGTTGTAGCCGGTGCCGGGGTTCTTGGCGATTGCGATCGCGGCGTTGGCCGCGAAGGAGTTGTTATGGCCGACCACGAAGTTCTCGAAGGTGTACTCGGGGCGCAGGTTAGGGTGCGAGGCGTTGCGTAGCGGCGTTCGCCGGCCGGCGGTGGCTGCGGCGCCGGCCCCGGTGTAGTTTCCCGCAGATACACCGGAAGGCCCTGAGGCACCGTTTAAACCCCCGCGGGGGGCGCGCTCGCCGGGGGACGCGCCGGGGGGCGTAGAGCTGGCCTGGGTTGCGCTGTTCTGCACGGAGCCCGCCGCAGGTGCGGTGCGAGCCGACTGGAGCTCGTCTTCGCGATTGTGGTGTTCATGATCGTCGTGGTTTACGGTGTGCGCGGGCGAGCTTGCGGCGGGGCGCTGCACGCGAAATTCAAGGGCCAGTTGCATCCCGGAGAGCTCGTGAAGCTTATCTCGAATCCGCGAGAAGTAACGTTGCTTGACCTGGTCTCGGTAGAAACTCGAGGGAACGCGCACGATGATGGTGGCGTCGGCCGAGTCGGCGTACTCCATGCCGTTGAACCACATGCTGAACTCTTGTTCCGAGACTTCGTCGCGGAGCTGCTTGATTGCTTCGTGCCAGAAGATGCTGTAATCCCAAGACATGGTGCCGCTCAGTGTACTGCAATAACGCCGAGTGCGACCAGAGCCTATGTTTACTCTAGCCTGTTTTCTCGGTATAATTTGAAGGTCAGTCTTATGCAAGCTATTACCCGTCACCAGCTCATCGAGTTTCGGACCGAGTAACTGGAAGTCACAGGGAACACAAGGATAACGCCGTGGAAATGTATTCTGCCCAAAGTATACAAGTTCTCAAAGGTCTCGAGGCCGTCCGGAAGCGCCCCGGGATGTACATCGGTACGACCGGACCCGACGGGCTACATCACTTGGTGTACGAAGTGGTCGACAACAGTATCGACGAGGCGCTCGCGGGGCACTGCGACACCATTACGGTCTCTATCGAAAAAGACAACATCATCCGGGTCGAGGACAACGGGCGCGGCATACCGGTTGATATGCATACCGACGAGGGCGTGAGCGCACTCGAGATCGTGATGACGAGGCTACACGCCGGGGGAAAGTTCGATAAAAAGAGCTACGCGGTCTCCGGCGGCCTGCACGGCGTCGGTGTATCGGTCGTGAACGCGCTCTCGGAATGGTGCGAGGTCTACGTTCACAAAGAAGGCACGATCTACTTCCAGCGCTACCATCGCGGTGTGCCCGAGAAGGCGGTTTCGGAGATCGGGCCCACTGAGCGTCACGGCACCGTCACGGTGTTCAAGGCCGACGCCGATGTTTTTGAGTCGCTCATGTACAGCTTCGACGTGCTCTCGAAGCGCTTGCGCGAGCTCGCGTTTCTTAACAAAGGTATCTGCATCGTCATTCGCGATCTGCGCCTCCCGACCGAGAAGTCGCACGAGTTTAAGTTCGACGGTGGCGTTCGCGAATTTGTGGAATACCTCAACAAAAACAAGAACAAGATTCACAAAGAGCCGATCTACTTCGAAAAGACACGCGAGATGATCGGGATCGAGATCGCGCTCGAGTACAACGACGGCTATAACGAGAACATGTTCTCGTTCGCGAACAATATCAACACGCGCGAGGGCGGCACGCACCTAATCGGCTTCAAGTCGGCCTTGACGCGTACGCTGAACGATTTTCTCAAACGCTCGAAGCACGCCAAGAAGGCCGAGGAAGGGCTCACCGGAGACGATGTGCGCGAGGGGCTCACCGCGGTGGTGTCGGTGAAGGTTCCCGAGCCGCAGTTCGAGGGCCAGACCAAAGCCAAGCTCGGCAACAGCGAGGTAAAGGGCGTGGTAGAGGCAGTCGTAAACGAAGCGCTCGGTGATTACTTCGACCGCAACCCCAAGGTCGCCGAGGCGATCCTCGAGAAAACCGTGGTGGCGGCGAAGGCCCGCGCCGCGGCGCGCAAGGCCCGCGAGCTTACCCGCCGCAAGAACTTCCTCGAGAGTAGCGGCCTTCCGGGCAAGCTCGCCGACTGCAGCGAGAAAGATCCGCGGCGAGCCGAGCTCTACATCGTTGAGGGTGACTCCGCCGGCGGCAGCGCCAAGATGGGCCGCGACCGCGAGTTTCAGGCAATCCTACCGCTGTGGGGCAAGATGCTGAACGTCGAGAAGACGCGCATAGACAAGGTGCTCTCAAACGACAAGCTCAACCCCATCATCCAAACGATCGGTGCCGGCGCCGGAGACGAGTTCACGCTCGATAAACTGCGCTACCACAAGGTCATCATCATGGCCGACGCCGATGTCGACGGCTCGCATATCCGCACGCTACTTCTCACGTTTTTCTACCGCTATATGTTTGAGCTCGTGGAGTCGGGACACGTTTACATCGCGATGCCGCCGCTTTACAAGCTCGCGCGCGGTAAACGGGTGGTATACGCCTACAACGAAGCTGAACGCGAAAAGGCCGTCGCCGAGGTGTTCGGCGAGTCCGAGGATAAGATCTCGGTGCAGCGCTACAAGGGTCTCGGTGAGATGAATCCGGAGCAGCTGTGGGAAACCACCATGAATCCCCAGACGCGCAACATCATACAGGTGCGCTTAGACGATGCGGTTGAGGCCGAAGCGATCTTCACGACGCTGATGGGCGAGCACGTTGCACCGCGACGATTGTTTATCGAGAAAAACGCGCTCAGCGTCTCTAACCTCGACGTATAACAACCTCGACGTATAACCCGACAGGAGTAGCTTGTGGCTGATAAAGAGTTTCACGGACGAGTCATCCCGGTTGCGATCGAGGACGAGATCAAGGAATCGTACCTCAACTACGCGATGTCGGTCATCGTGAGTCGCGCCTTGCCCGACGCGCGCGACGGGCTCAAACCGGTGCATCGCCGCATCCTGCACTCGATGAACGAGATGGGCCTGCGTGCCAACCAGGCCTACAAGAAGAGCGGCCGTATTGTCGGTGACGTGCTCGGTAAGTTCCACCCTCACGGTGACCAGTCGATCTACGACGCGCTCGTGCGCTTAGCGCAGCCGTTCTCGATGCGCTACCCGATGGTAAACGGGCAGGGCAACTTCGGTTCGGTCGACGGTGACCCGCCGGCGGCGATGCGGTATACCGAGGCCAAGCTGCACGCGGCGGCCGAGGAGATGCTGCGCGACATCAAGAAAGAGACCGTTGATTTCGCGCCGAACTACGACGACACGATGGAGGAGCCTGCGGTTCTGCCGGCGGCGTTCCCGTATCTGCTCACCAACGGCGCGAGCGGCATCGCGGTCGGGATGGCGACCAACATCCCGCCGCACAATCTCGCCGAGATCGGCGAGGCGGTCTGCGCGCTCGTCGACAATCCCGAGATCACCGACGACGAGATCTGCGATGTCGTCTCAGGCCCCGACTTCCCGACCGGCGGCATCATCTACGGTCGCAAGGGCATCCGCGAGGCGTTCAAGACCGGGCGCGGACGGGTGGTAGTTCGCGCGCGTTTCACGATCGAGAGCACCAAGACCGGGCGCGACCGCATTCTCGTAAACGAGATTCCGTACCAGGTGAACAAGGCCGCGCTGATCACGCGCATCGCCGATTTGGTGCGCGACCGTAAGCTCGACGGTATCAGCGACCTGCGCGACGAGTCCGACCGCAACGGCATGCGGATCGTGATCGAGCTTAAGAAAGGCGTGAGCCCCAAGATCATCCTCAATCACTTGTTTGCGCACACTCAGCTACAAGTGAACTTCAACGTCAATGCGCTCGCACTAGTAGACGGGCGGCCCGAGACTCTCTCGCTGCGTCGTATGCTCGAGTGCTTCGTTGGACATCGTAAGGAGGTGATTCTCAGGCGCACGCGCTTTGACCTCCGCAAAGCCGAGGAGCGCGAGCATATCCTGATCGGGCTCAAGATCGCGCTCGACAATATCGACGAGGTGATCAAGATCATCCGCGAGTCCAAGAACGTGGAGCGTGCCAACTCGGCGCTTCAGAATCGCTTTGAGCTGAGCGAGGTGCAGGCTCAGGCGATCCTCGATATGCGGCTGCAGAAGCTCACCTCGCTCGAGACGCAGAAGATCATCGACGAACTCGAGGCGGTGAGAGCCTTGATTCGCGAGTTGCGGGGCATCCTCGAGAGCGAGCAGAAAGTGCTCGATATCATCAAGCAGGAGACCCGCGATATCGCCGAGCGCTACGGTGACGAGCGGCAAACCGAGATCGTGCCGGATGAGATCGAGAGCATCGATATCGAAGACCTCATCCAAAAAGAAGACATGGTGGTGGTGATCACCAACTCCGGCTACATCAAGCGCATTCCGCTCTCGGCGTACCGCGTGCAGGGCCGCGGCGGGAAGGGCAGTAACTCGGCCTCGCTCAAGGACGAAGACTTCGTGAGCCAGGTCTTCATCGGCTCTACGCACGACTACATCATGTTTGTCTCCACCGCCGGTAAGGCCTACTGGCTGAAGGTGCACGAGATTCCGGAAGCCTCGCGCACCGCGCGCGGGCAACATGTGCGTGGCCTGCTTCAGGTCTCGGGCGACGAAGAACTGGCGGTCGCGGTCTCGCTGACCGAGTTCCGCGAGGACCGGTATCTGTTTCTTGCGACGCGCCACGGCGTGGTCAAGAAGGTCCGGAGCTCCGAGTTTTCGCGCGCCAAGACGCGCGGGATCGCCGCGATCAACCTGCAGGACGGCGACTCGGTGATGACCGCGATGCTTACCAGCGGCGGGGACGAGCTGTTTGTGGTGACCCGCCACGGTCGCGGCCTGCGCTTCGCCGAGGACAGCGTGCGCCCGATGGGCCGCCCGAGCCGCGGCATTACCGGCATTCGCCTTGCGGCCGGTGACGAGCTCGCCGGCGCGGTGGTGGTAAACCACGAGGAACATATGGTGCTGCTTACCGAGTACGGCTACGGCAAGCGCACCGCGTTCGAGGCCTTCAGCCCGCACGGGCGCGGCACACGCGGCCAGATCGCCTACAGCACCAACGACAAGACCGGCGAGGTGGTAGGCGTGCTCTCGGTCAAGGAGCAGGACGAACTGCTCGCGATCACCTCGCAAGGCAGCGCAATCCGCACCGCGATCGAAACCGTGTCGGTGCAGTCGCGCGCGACGACCGGCGTGCGCGTCGTCAACATCGAGCGTCCGGACTACCTCGTGGGCGTCGGCGCAGACCGCAAGTAGCGGCCGCGGACGCGTGGGCGTGCGGACGCGTGGGCGTGCGCGGAGCGGCCGGGCGCGCCGGACCGATTGGTTGCGCGAGGCAGTGTTTCACGTGAAACAATGAGTACGAGCGATTCCGTCTTGCGCGTTCCGCGCAGCACAGCCGAGATAACCCTCACCATCAAAGGCTCTCGTTTCATTGCGCGAGC
>SLBH01000332.1 GCA_007126415.1 Spirochaetales bacterium | reverse complement strand
TAGCGCGTAATTTGGTGAAGGTTGTTCTCGATCTTATCGACCAAGTGGTGGATGAGACCATGAATAACGTCCGGGTTTGTAGTCGGGAATCCCCACATGTTGTGGTACAGGCCGGTGACGTTATACCTATGCTTGTCACCGAAATCGGACATCGGTAGTCTTCCGTCCTCCCGAGGGAGGTAGGGATGGTAGTCTACGCCGTCCGGCACGGCGGTTCGCAATCGCTTCACCACTTCAAGCTCTCCCTTATCGGGGATCTGCAGCTTCTCTCGCAGATGACCGATAGCCTCGTCGAGAAGCAGGACCACCGGGGTGCGGTAAGTTTCAGCCATGTTAAAGGCATCTACCGTCAGTTCAAAGATATCCTGGTGATTAGACGCAGTAAGCGCGATAATTGCGTGGTCACCGTGGGTGCCCCACCGTGCCTGGTAAACATCCGACTGCGCTGCTTGCGTCGGGAGGCCGGTAGACGGCCCGCCACGTTGGACATTTACGACGACACAGGGAATCTCGGCCATCACCGCAAACCCCAATGTTTCCTGCATCAATGAAAACCCGGGCCCACTCGTCGCGGTCATGACTTTGTGCCCCGTTAACGAGGCACCGATGATCGCGGCAAGGGAAGCGATCTCGTCTTCCATCTGCAGAAACTTGAGACCTAGACCCGGCATGCGCCGAGACATATGCTCCATGATCTCGGAAGACGGGGTGATCGGGTAGCCGGCGTAGAAGCCGATTCCCGCGTAGAGGGCCGCCTCTGCGCAGGCCTGATTGCCCTGGACGAAAGAAATTTCTCTACTCATCGGTTAAGACCTCAATGGCAAGGTCGGGGCACCAATACTCGCAGAGCCGACAGGCGGTGCAGCGGTCGAGCGCTTGCACACGGGGGAGCTTATCGTCGTCGGCACTAAACACCTGACGGGGGCAAAAATGTACGCAGATACCGCACCGCTTACACCAGAGATAGTTGATGCGGACCTCGTTAATTGTTTTTTTCGGCATTGGTATAACGCTCTCCAGCGTATGCGGGACCGAGGTTGACGGCCCCGCATAACCAGTTCAAAGCTGTGGGCCGGGCGAGGTTTCTTCGCGCCCGGCCCGCAGGGTGGCTTGCTTGTCGGTTATGAGCCGTTGAGCAACGTAATTGCTCAGTACAGTCCGACTTCTTCGTAGTATCGCTGTGCACCCGGGTGAAGCTCAATCGACATACCGTCGAGAGCCGTCTCTGCAGTGACCTCGCGGCCACGATCGTGGGTATCGCCGAGTACGCTTGTGTTCTCGAGAGTTGCCTTGGTGACGTTGTAGACCAGCTCCTCGTCTAGCGACTCATGAACGATCATCATTGCCATTACCGCTACCGCTTGGACGTCGGAGTCCTGGCCGGGATATGTGCCGCCCGGAATTGCAACCTCGGCGTAGTAAGGCCATTGGTCGATGATGCTGTCCACCATGGCCGACTCGATACTGACAAGATTTACGTTTGTAGTGGTGGCAAGGTCGATGACGCTGGCTGTTGGAAGACCGGCGGTGACGAAGGCTACGTCGACGTTTCCGTCTCGCAGCGCGTCTGCAGCCTCAGCAAAGGACAGGAAGTCCTCTCGAATGTCATCGTATGTGACCCCGTGTGCCTGGAGTATCTGACGCGCGTTCACCTCCGTACCGCTTCCGGGAGCGCCCACCGCGACACGCTTACCGGCAATGTCATCGATGGTCTGTACGTCGGCACCGGCGCGCGCGATTATTTGAATTGTTTCGGGATACATCGTGAAAACGCCGCGCATGCTGCTCATCGGTTCGTCGTCGTCGAACATCTCGACCCCATTGAAGGCATAGTACGCGATGTCGTTCTGGACGAGCCCGAACTGCGACTCCTGGTAATTCACAAGGTTTACGTTCTCAACCGAAGCACCGGTTGACTCCGAGCTTGCGCTAAGATTCTCGATCTCGTTGCTCCAGATATTAGCCATTGCGCCGCCGAGGGGATAATACACGCCTCCGGTTCCGCCGGTAGCCAATACCACGCGCTCAGTTTCCGCAGCACCGCCGGCCGCAACCGAGAAACCCACAACTACCAGAAGCACCGCTATCAGCGCCAAGACCAAGCCCTTGTTGATTCGCGTTGATTTCATTTCCTCGTTCCTCCTTTTTCGTTCCGAAAAACTCTTCACTCGCTCGAAGCCGATACGTCGTCAGCCTCGCCGTCCATCAGTCGATTTGCGACACTTCTTTCCCGTCATCACCTCCTTACGCGGAGTAGGTGCGTTTCGCTCGTGCTGTTTGGGCTTTCTCCATGCTTGAGATGATGTGGCTAGCAGTTTAATCTGTCAAGTATAATCGGGTGCAAATGCTCGAATTGTCCCCATTGTCTAACCGGTCATAACCGGTCATTTTTTCGTTGCGTTGTAGAGAGACTTGAGTTACAGTTGAAACAAATTAATCGATACAGTTTGCTACAAACTGAGTGGGTTGGGTCGCCGGCGAGACGCTTCTCTCGGTGCGTTCGGCTGCGGTGTGACCGGCAATAGGGGGCTCGGCATATGTTCGACCGTGATGCTCTGCAGAAGCTGGAACAACGAAAAACTGCGTGGGAGCAAGGGCCTGTTGCAAAAGCGATGGAGCGCTTCGGGGAGCGCTCGGAGGAGTTTCGCACTACCTCCGAGTTGCCGGTGGAGCGGCTCTATACCCCGCTCGAGGTCGCCGAGACGGAGTATGAGCGCGACTTAGGGGTGCCCGGAGAGTACCCGTACACGCGCGGAATCCAGCCCACGATGTATCGTGGGCGCCTTTGGACGATGCGGCAGTACGCCGGATTCGGAACCGCCGAGGAATCTAATCGACGGTACAAATACCTCCTGGAACAGGGGCAGACGGGCTTGAGTGTCGCGTTCGACCTCCCGACGCAGATCGGATACGACTCCGATCACTCGCTGTCGCGCGGGGAGGTCGGTAAAGTGGGCGTCGCGATCGATTCGCTGGCGGATATGGAACTGCTGTTCGACGGAATACCGCTCGATCAGGTGAGCACCTCCATGACGATAAACGCGCCTGCAGCCATCCTATTGGCGATGTACGCCGCACTGGCACAGAAGCAGGGCGTTCCTTTAGACAAACTGCGGGGCACCATCCAAAACGATATTCTCAAGGAGTACGTAGCGCGCGGCACCTACATTTTTCCCCCGCAGCCGAGCATGCGATTGGTGAGCGATACATTTGCGTTTTGTGCCGAGCACATGTCGAACTGGAACACTATCTCGATCAGCGGCTACCACATGCGCGAGGCGGGGTGTAATGCCGTGCAAGAAGTGGCGTTCACGCTCGCGAACGCCGTCGCCTATGTCAAGGCCGCTCTGGATGCCGGGCTGGATGTGGACACCTTTGCACCGCGTCTTTCGTTCTTCTTTGATGCTCACAACGACTTGTTGGAAGAGGTAAGTAAGTTCCGGGCCGCCCGTAAACTGTGGGCGCAGATCATGAAAGAGCGCTTCGGGGCACAGGACCCTCGCTCGATGATGCTGCGGTTTCATACCCAAACGGCCGGAAGCGCGTTGACCGCGCAGCAGCCCGACAACAACGTGGTGCGGGTAACCCTACAGGCGCTCGCGGCGGTTTTAGGCGGCACACAATCGCTTCACACGAACTCCCGCGAAGAAGCACTTGCGTTGCCGACCGAGGACTCGGTGCGTATCGCGCTCCGGACACAGCAGATACTGGCCCACGAGAGCGGTGTAGTTAATACCGTTGATCCGCTCGCCGGGTCGTACTACGTGGAGTCGTTGACCCGCGAGATTGAACAGCGCGTACTTGAGTATATCGACAAGATCGAGGAACTCGGCGGCTCGGCCCGGGCCATAGAACAGGGTTATATACAGCGAGAGATTCAAGAGAGCGCTTACACACATCAGAGAGAGATAGAGAACGAAGAGCGGGTGGTTGTGGGGGTCAACAAATACCGAATCTCCGAAGAGCCGCCCACCAATCTGCTGCGGGTCGACCCCGTGGTAGAGCGGCAGGAACGTGAAAAGCTCGAGCAGTTGAGGGCGCAGCGGAACCAGGCCCATGTAGACGAGGCTCTCGAGGGTGTGCGTGTGGCGGCGGGCGGACAAGAGAACTTGTTTCCCCGGATCCTGGAAGCGGTTACGGTCTACGCTACGCTGGGGGAGATCTGTGACGTACTGCGCGACGAGTTCGGGACACACCAAGCGTCGGTGGTGTTCTAATGCGCCGGCATTCCGATTGTACGGCCCTTTCGTGAGCCGAGTCGGGTTCCTGTGAGGAGGTAGTGACGATGGCCGAACGACCGATTCGGGTGCTCATAGCAAAGCCCGGTTTAGACGGACACGACCGAGGGGCAAAAGTCTTAGCGAGGGCATTGCGGGACGCCGGCATGGAGGTAATCTACACCGGCTTGCGCCAGACGCCGGAACAGATTGCGGCAACCGCAACGCAGGAAGATGTGCACGTAGTTGGGCTCAGCTGTCTATCCGGGGCGCATCTCGAGCTGTTTCCGCGGGTGGTGCAACTCTTGAAGGAACAGCAAGCCGACGACATTGTAGTGCTCGGCGGCGGCACCATTCCTTCGGAGGACATTACTGCTCTCAAGAAACAGGGCGTAGCGGAGGTTTTCACGCCGGGCACCTCAACGCAGGAAGTGGTTGAGTTTGTGAAACGGAGCGTTCAGCTGTGAGAGGAGGGCGTGGAGCCCCTGTCAGGCATCAAAATCGGAGGGAGCAGCGTGTCACTTGCCGAGCGGGTTCTACGAGGAGATGTCAGGGCCACGGGAAGGCTCATTTCGCTGATCGAGAACGCCCCTGAGGAGGCGGAGCAGGAGCTCAGGGCGCTCCACGCCTACACCGGCAATGCTCATGTTGTGGGAATCACCGGTTCGCCCGGCATAGGGAAGAGCACGCTCACCGACAGGCTTGCGAAGCGGTGGAGAAAAGAGGGCTTTCAGGTCGGAATTATCGCGGTAGATCCGAACAGTCCGTTTTCCGGCGGTGCGTTGCTGGGCGACCGCGTCCGTATGCAGGACCTGGCGACCGACCCCGGCGTATTCATCCGCAGCATGGGGGCGCGCGGGCGGTTAGGCGGATTGGCCCGCGCCACGCACAACGCAGTTCGCGTCCTTGACGCAGCCGGCAAAGGCGTGATCTTCGTCGAGACGGTAGGGGTGGGACAATCGGAGGTCGATATAGTCCGGACCGCAGATACCGTTGTTGTAGGGTTGGTTCCCGGGATGGGGGACGATATACAGACGATAAAGGCAGGTATTCTCGAGATAGCCGACGTGTTCGCGATCAACAAGGCCGATCGGCCCGACGCCAATCGCTTAGTGATTGAGTTACAGATGGCGCTCGGAACAAGCGGCAACGCCGACACCGGTGCGAGCGCGCGGACCGAGGGCCGGTGGATACCGCCGATCGAGCAAACGATCGCGAGCACGGGAGAAGGTACCGGCGCGCTGAGGAAAGCGATCGCCGATCATTGGGAGCACTTGCAGCGCTCCGGGGAGCTCGAGACTCGGCGCCGTGCGCGCTATGAAGCGGAGTTGCAGTCGGTGGTAGAAGACCACTGGAGGAAACGTTTCTTTGAGTACTGGCAACAACGCGGGCACTGGGAGCAGGTCGTCGAGCAGTTGCTACGAAAGGAAATCGATCCGTTTACGGCGGCGCAGCAGCTTCTTTCGCCGTTCTTGGATTCCGAGATAGGAGGATAGGCTTGTGAATGTAGATCGCCTGGATCACATAGGTATAGCAGTGGAAGATCTGGAGGCCTCGTGTACCGTATACCGTGACGTGTTGGGTATTGAGCCCGGTGGAGTCGAAGAAGTCCCGGATCAGAAGGTCAAGGTAGCTTTTTTCCCGGTCGGCGACAGCAAGATCGAGCTGCTTGAGCCCACAGGCGAGGACAGCCCGATCGCACAGTTCATCCGGAAACGAGGCGCGGGCATACACCACATGGCGATTCGCGTGGACGATTTAGAGGCCGCTCTCGACCGAGCTCGAGAGGCGGGGATTAGACTGATCGACGAAGAACCGCGCGCCGGCGCCGGAAATGCACGAATCGCTTTTGTCCACCCTAAGAGCACCGGCGGGGTGCTGCTCGAGCTGTGTGAACGCGAGTGATCTATGACGCGAGTGATCTATGTCTGAAGAGGCGCAAGGAGGTCGTAGCATGCCGCAGTCTCACCTCGAAGAGCTGGAACGAATGAGGGCCAAAGTCCAGGCGGGCGGCGGAGAAGAACGGATCGCGAAACAGCACGGCAAAGGGAAGTTTACGGCTCGGGAACGTATCGATCGGTTACTGGACGCCGATAGCTTCGTTGAAACCGATATGTTTGCCAAGCATCGGTGCTCAGACCTGGGGATGGATGAGGTGGAGGCGCCGGGAGAAGGTGTAGTTACCGGTTACGGGACCGTCGAGGGCAAGCGGGTGTTCGTCTTCTCCCAAGATTTCACGGTGATCGGTGGAACGCTCGGTGAGATGCACGCCCGCAAGATATGCAAGGTTATGGACCTGGCTATGAAAACCGGCGCGCCGATCGTGGGCATCAACGACTCCGGGGGTGCGCGCATTCAGGAAGGCGTGGATGCCCTTAGTGGGTACGGCCAGGTGTTCTACCGGAACACGCTCGCCTCCGGCGTAATACCACAGATCTCGGCGGTGATGGGCCCCTGTGCCGGAGGCGCCGTGTATTCACCGGCTCTAACAGACTTCGTTTTCATGACGACGGGTGCTCACATGTTCATAACCGGGCCGCAGGTCATAAAGGCGGTTACCGGAGAGGACGTGTCGCCGGAAGATCTCGGAGGCGCCATGACGCACAACGCGCATAGTGGCGTTGCGCATTTCGTCAGCGAGCAAGAGACGGCCTGCTTGGAAGAAATCCGCCGTCTTCTCGGGTTTATACCAAGTAACAACCTCGAGGATCCTCCGGCAGTCGACAGTCGGGATTCTCCCGAGCGCTTGGTCCCGCGGGTACAAGAGATTGTCCCGGTCGATCCGAACAAGTCGTATGATGTTCGAGATGTGGTCGGCGAAGTGGTCGATAACGGCGAGTTCATGGAAGTGCATGCCTACTACGCGCAGAACATCGTAGTAGGGCTCGCCCGGATAAACGGCCGATCGGTGGGTATCGTCGCCAATCAACCGCGCATTCTCGCAGGCTGCCTCGATATCAACGCCTCCGACAAGGCGGCGCGGTTCATCCGGTTTTGCGACGGATTCAACATTCCTCTCGTAACGCTGGTAGATGTTCCCGGATTTCTTCCCGGCACTTCACAGGAGTACGGCGGAATCATCAGGCACGGCGCCAAGATGTTGTACGCGTACTCCGAGGCGACGGTGCCGAAAGTAACGCTCATCCTGCGGAAGAGCTACGGCGGAGCATACCTGGCGATGTGTGGGCGCGACCTGGGAGCCGATCAGGTGCTCGCCTGGCCCAATGCCGAGATCGCGGTGATGGGCCCTGAAGGAGCGGCCAACATCATCTTTCGAAAAGATATCGAGAACAGTGACGACCCCGATGCACAGCGCGCAGATAAGATTAGCGAGTATCGGCGGCGCTTTGCTAATCCCTACGTTGCCGCCGGCAGAGGATATATCGACGACGTAATTGAACCCGCGGAAACCAGAGTGCGTCTGGCGGTCGCACTCAGGATGCTGGAATCCAAGCGCGAGACGCGTCCGCCGAAGCGGCACGGCAATATCCCGCTGTGAGGGAAATGTATGGGTGTTCAGATCGGAGAGGCAATTACACTCACGCTCATCGGTATGGGCGTTGTGTTCTCGAGTTTGGTGGTGCTTTACTTGGTCATGGTGCTTATCGCTCGTCTTGTGGGGCGGGCGGCGAAACCGGCCGAAGCAGCGGTGGAGCCGAAGGCGGCGAAGGCGCCACAAGCGCCGCACGCGCCGCACGCGCAGGGTATCGATCCGGAGGTTGTCGCGGCTATCTCAGCTGCGGTGCGCGCCGGTTGCGGCCCGGGGGCGCGGCCCCGAACTATTCGGATCGTCGACAAGATTGAGTCTTCGAGACCGGCCGTCTGGGCTCTGGCGGGACGTCAGACGCAAATGACGACGCGCCCGGGTAGTGGCCGGTAGAGTAGCGAGTCAAAGAAGAGAACACGGTTTCCGTAAAAACGCAGGGAGGGCGGTAGCATAGATGAAGCGGTTTCGAGTTACGGTTAACGGGACAGCGTATGATGTTGAGGTCGAGGAGCTCGACGGACAGTCCGGCATGAGTAGCGCCGGCGGCGAAACGGAGAGTACTGCCGCCCCGAGCCCGGCTCGTGAACGGAGCTCAAGTAGTCCAACTCAAACCGGCGGCGCGAGTTCCAATAGCGCCGCGCACTCCTCGGGATCGTCCCAAGCATCGGCGTCGGCGCCGGCAGCGGCTGCGGGAGGGGGGGTGCAGGTGAAGGCGCCTATGCCCGGCACGGTTCTCAAGATTCAAGCCGGCGCCGGCGACTCGTTGCAAGCGGGAGATGTGATCATGGTGCTGGAAGCGATGAAGATGGAAAACGAGATCACAGCTCCCCAAGCGGGGACCGTAGAATCAATTCCGGTGGGACAGGGCGCGTCGGTAGGCGCGGGGGACGTTCTGGCCGTACTCAGCTAAAAGAGGGATCGTATGAGCAGTGGCATCGCGACGTTTCTGCAGAGCACGGGATACCTAAACCTAACGTGGCAGCAAGCTGTCATGATCGCTATCGGGTGCTTCCTGCTGTATCTCGCAATTGTGAAAAAGTATGAGCCGCTCCTCCTTCTTCCCATCGCGTTCGGAGCGATACTGACCAACCTGCCGCTCGCCGACCTTATGGCGCCCGCAACGGGAGACGGCACTCCCGGAGGCCTGCTCTATTATCTTTACCAGGGAACGCGGTTGGGGATCTACCCGCCGCTTATTTTTCTCGGTATCGGAGCCATGACCGATTTCGGCCCGCTTCTCGCCAATCCAAAAACCTTCTTGCTTGGGGCGGCGGCGCAGTTCGGTATTTTCGGTACGTTCCTCGGGGCGTCGCTGCTGGGGTTTACTTCGGCGCAGGCGGGCGCCATCGGTATCATCGGCGGAGCGGACGGGCCCACCGCCATTTATACCGCCTCACGGCTTGCTCCGGAGTTCCTGGGGCCTATCGCGATCGCGGCTTATTCCTACATGGCTCTGGTACCGATTATACAACCGCCGATCATGAAGGCTCTTACCACGGCGTCTGAACGCAGCATCGTGATGGAACAGATGAGGGAGGTAAGCCGCCGCGAGAGGATCCTGTTCCCCATTGTCGTCGTGATTCTGATGGGGTTGTTCATCCCGGC
>SLBH01000274.1 GCA_007126415.1 Spirochaetales bacterium | reverse complement strand
GCGAACCTGATGTTGTTTTCGGTACGGATCGATCTCACCGAGCATCGATCGTTCTCGGTGATGCCGGCAACCGAGGCGGTGTGGAAGCGGCTCGAGGATCCGGTCTCGGTTCGATACTACATCTCCGGGAGCCTTCGTGAGCGCACAGCCGAGACGCGTCACATCGAGGAGTACCTCGAGGAGTATGCGCGCCGGGGCGGCGACCGCATTGAGCTCTCGATTTATGACCCCGAGGAGTCCGAAGAACGCAGGCTGGAGGCCGAGGAGCTTGGAGTGGTTCCGCAGCGCGTGCAGCTCGAGCGTGGCGCCGAGACCGGCTCAACGCGTGTGTATTCCGGTATCGTCGTCGAGTACCGGGATCGTCGTGAGGTTGTGCCGCTCGCGTTTGAGCCGAGCGAGATAGAGCTCGAGCTTACTGCGGCGATAGCGGCGCTGGAGCGCGGTGAGCGGCGCGCTCTAGGCGTTGCGATCGGTGATCCGTCGATCTCGGTGCAGGAATCGTTGCAGCTGCTCGCGAACCAGCTCGCGCGACGGTTTCAACTGCGAGTTGTGGATCTCGACGAGGAACTGCCGAGCGAACTCGCCGGATTGGTGGTGGTGGGCAACTCGGGGCTGAGCAGCGAGGCTGCAGAGCGACTCGGGCGCTATCTCGCGTCCGGCGGTTCGGCGGTGGTGGCACTCGACGGGTTGCGCGTCGAGCCCGAGCTCGGGGCCGAGGTGAGCGCGGTTCGCAATCCGTATCTCGGAGATTTGTTTGCAGGCTACGGGGTGACGGTTCGCCCGGCTCTCTTGCTTGATCCCGAGAATCGCCCGATACCGGTAGAACGGCAGGTCGGTGATGCGCGCGTCGAGGACGAGGATCCGTACCCGTTCTGGCCGTTGATTCGCGGCCCGGAAGCAACCGCCGATCACCCGGTGATGCACGGTGTCGCCGAGATCGGGTTGCTGTGGCCGAGCCGGCTCGAGGTTGATTCGGAGGCTGAGGATCTCGAACGCACCGTCTTGGCGCGAAGCTCGCCCGAGTCCTGGTATCTCGAGGACCCTCGCGATGTCGCACCCGGTTCGCATGATCGCCCGCCGCCTGAGCGGCGCTTCACCGGTTCCTACCCGGTGGCTGTTGCGCTCGAGGGAGATTTCGGCGAGCCCGACTCGGCGGCCGAACGGAACGTGGAGAAAAACGCCGAAGGGTCTGCGGGGCGCGCTGTAGTGATCTCGGGCGCGCGTACGCTGAGCGATATGCAACAACTTGTTGCGCCGCAGGGTACGCTACGGTTCATCGAAAACGCCGCGCACTGGATGGTGGGCGATGAATCGCTCGCCGGCCTGCGGCGTGAGGCGCCGACCGAACGGCGTCTCGATGCGATCGATCACCCGACAACGCGGGCGTTTCACGCATGGATCGCTCGCAGCGTGAACGCGTTTGTGGTGCCGGTTATGGTGGTGCTCGTCGGAGTGTGGTACCGAAGGCGACACTTGAGGCGACACTCGAGGCGAGACCGTAATCAAGCTTCGCAGGGGGCATCTCCCCCGAAGCCGAAATGACCGCACGAGACCGTGCCCGGCTCGCGGGGGCAGCGGTGGCTTTGATCCTGCTGTTCATCGGTGTCATGGTGGGCCTGCGCCGTGAATCGCCCACCGCGACGCCGGTAGTTTCGCGCTCGAGGGAGCAGGTAGTTGCGCTGGAGCTATCGTTTAGCGACGGCCGGCTCCGGCTCGAGCGTGAACACGACCGCTGGTGGATGAGCGAACCGTCACCAAAGAGACCGGCGCACAGCGAACGGGTTGAGGCCGCGGTGAATGGATTGGAGAGCGCCACTGTGGTGCGAACCGTAACGCGCGAGGCGTCCGATCCTGAGCGCTACGGGCTGGATGCCGAGCAGCGTCTTGAGCTCACCTTGGAGCGCGAGGACGGCACGCGCGCAGGCCTTGTGTTGGGCTCCAGTACCGAAACCGGTGTGTACTTCAGTGAAACCGAGTTTGAAGGAGTGCGTCTCGCCGACAGACAGCTACGTGAGCTCATTCCGGCCGAGCAGAGGTTTTATCTCGAGCGCCGCGTGTTCCCCGGCGATCTCGAGCCCGGCCGCATCCGAGGATTGACCGTTGAGTCACCGGGTGAGAGCTATCGGCTCCAATACGAAAACTTCGATACCTGGAGAGCGCGCGAGTACGAGCGAAACGCGGGAGCAGAACACCTCGAGCCGAGTGCTCCCGAGGTCCGGGCGGTGCTGGCCGCGCTCGACCGTCTGAGCGGCGAGGAGGTTCGTCCTCGAGGCGAGTTAGCGCTCGATAGGGGGGCCGATGCAAGAATAGAGGTGGAGGCCGATCACGGGGAACGACACGAACTCGCGCTGTACGTTTTCGGGGACGAGTTCTGGGCGGCCGGCTATGGTGAGCGCAGCCTCGATGATGGTTATCTTGTGCGCTTGGCGGCGAACGAGGTGGCGCGGGTGCTTCGACCGCTCGCCGATCTATCGCGCTGAGCTCACCGTTTCCGAACGATATACTCGCGAAATCGATTAGGGTCGGCCGAGAACGCCATGATCCGCTGCGGCTCGCGTTCGGCTCGTTGCAACGCAACTCGAGCCTCGTTGATCAAGCGGTCTCCGGAGATGAGGCGACCGTTTCGTACCGAAAGGCCTACGCTCGGCGTCGGGAGCTCTTGCTCGGCGGCGCGCTCGGTCTGCAAGCGTTTGAAGCGCTCAAGCGCGCTTGCGGGGTCGTGACGAGGGAGGAGAACCGCAAACCGCTTGTCCATTAGGTCGATAACCTCCGCCTCGGCTGTGCTTGCAACGGCCCGCTCGAGCTCCTCGAGCTCGATCTCGGCATGCTCCGGGTACTGCAGGACCGCAAGAGCAAGGTTTTCATCCTCCGCTGCTGCGCGCTCGATCGCCCGTCCAACTCGGCGTGCGAGGCTCGTGCGCTCGCCGGCTTCCTCATCGTGGTCCTGTCCTTCGCTCTCGAGCGCCGGCGGATCGGGCACACGCGTTTCACCGTCGGTGGACGGCTGCTCGAGACTGTCGTCGAGATCGAGATCGAGATCGAACTCTTCGAGCGCGGGGCCGGGTTGCGGATCATCTGCCCAGTCTTGGTCTCCCCAGTCAATATCGTCTCGTGGGGCGCGCTCGGGTTGAGCGGGCTTGTGTGCGTCGAGATCGAGCGCAACGCCCGCCCCATCGTCGGCGCGGCCTTCGCCGTGGGCTGCGTGCGCGTTCCGCCGTGCCGAGGCCAACGCCACCAGCAGCGTGAAAGCGGCGAACGCAAGCAGCGCGATCAGCGAGTCGCGCAGCGGGACGAAGAAATCGGAGCCGAGCAACAACGGGTAAATCGCCTCCACGATCCAGGTCTCGTCTTCTGCCCCTTGTATAGAGCGTGAGACCTGCCCCTCGGTTAGATCGTTGTACGAGAAGCTCGGAAGCCCGGGGACCGCAACATTGGACCTCGAACCGGTGCGGATATACGCCGGTGAGTACGTCCAGAGATACTCGAGTCCGTCGTCATAGCTGTATACCGTGAACACCCGCGGTCCTCGTGCCTCTTCTAGGTGCGGCGCGACCAGTTCGCGGGTGGAGCTGGAGGCCGGAGCCGCGCCGTCACGGTAGGCCTCACCAAGTGTGGCCACCAGGGTGCGGAACTCGCCCTCGCGTGCCGATAGGTTCTCGGCCCTACGGTGCTCTATGCGAAACACGAACGTTAACGCGAGGCCGACCAGGAAGATTACCGTCAGGGCCGTGAATGCCGCAGGTATCGATTTATTCATAAGCTCCATTATGGGTGTAGGTTCGCGCTCCAATCAACGCTTCTAGTATCGGCAGATATCGCTCGATGTTATAATTCCATTAATATGATGGGAGAAATAAGATCGCGAAAACTTCCCGCAGGGTGGTATCCTCGCACGCGTGAAGGAGTACTCGAAGCCGTCGAGGAGTTCGAGAGCCGCGCCAAGCAGTTCGAGCAAGGTGGCGCCGCCCGTGCGGTGGTGGTTCCGCACGCAGGGTGGGTGTTCTCAGGCGCACTTGCGTACGCTACGTTGAGGGCGCTGAGCCCCGACCTCCAATGCGTTGTGGTGGTCGGCGGTCACCTGCGCCCAGGCGATCCGGTGCTGGTTGCCCCCGAGGACCGCTTCGAGACGCCGCTCGGAACGCTCTCGGCCGCGACCGAGTTACGTGCCGAGGTTCGCAGACGTCTCGAGTGCCGCGACGACCGTGATCCCGACAACAGCGTTGAGGTGCAACTCCCGCTTGTAAAGCAGATCTTCCCTCGCGCCGAGGTGCTGTATCTGCGCGCCCCACCGGATGAACAGGCGATTGAGCTCGCGGAGGTGCTCGCCGAGATCGAGCGTGACCGTGACGGCGGTCTATCCGTTGTAGGTTCTACCGATCTCACTCATTATGGGCCGAGCTTCGGATTCACGTCCCACGGACCGGCCTCCGAGGCTATAGACTGGGTGAAGTTGGAGAACGACCGGCGAGCGATCGATCCTCTGCTGAGCCTCGAGCCACGGCTCGCGATCGACGATGCGTTGCGGTATCGTGCGGCTTGCTCGATGGGAGCCGGCGCGTGCGCGGCGCAGTTCGCGCGGTTACTCGGAGCCGGCGCCGCGCGACTTATCGGTCATTACACCAGTTTCGACCTCGTCGGCGGCGACACCATCGTCGGCTACGCCGGGATCACGTTCGAGCACGAGGTTGAGCCGGCCGAGCGCCCAGCGTAACGCGCGTTCGGCACCGGTGAGACCGCGGCGGTCTTGCTCGCGGAAAAAGGCCGGAAGTAGCGGCAGCAGCGTTGACCACAGCTCGCGCTCCGGCGGCGACAACTCGGCTACAAACTTGTGATACGGTTCACTCGGTCGCAGCCGTTCAAGGGCGTCACGATACTCACGGAGAACCGTGCCGGCGCGTTCGGACGATGCGGCGCCCGGCCCACGGTGAAAGCGCTCGCTCGGTGCGAACGATCCGGGCGCCGATGTTCGGCTGACAACTCGGTAACGGCCCGGAGCCCGTTCGTCGGCTACGAGCGTTCTACCGTAGCGAGCCGCCAGCCGTGAGACCGCTTCCCGGTAGCGACGCATCCGCGGCGCGGTATACCTTTCGCCTCCGGCTTCATGATCACGAGCGAGTCCCGGCTCGTTGAAAACAAACTCGAGGTGCAGGTGTTCGAGAGGCGCGGTGCGTGTGACGCGGGTGCGAAAGTAGCGGTCGAGATACGTCTCGACACAGTACGGGTGCCTCGCCGGATAACCGAAATCGGCTCCGAGTAACTCGATCTCCTCAATGCCGAGTTCCAACGCGAGCGCGAGCGCGGCGTAAGTAACCGAACCGCCGCTGAGGTCTAGGTGAGGTGGCCACTCGAGCCGCGTCGCGAGATAGCGCGCGAGCGGGTGGGCGCCTGAAACCATGACGCGTCGACGAAAGCTGCGCAGCAACAACGGGGGTGAGGCAAGATCGAGCACGCTGACGGTCTCTCCGGGCGAAGCGTCGAGCAGGTGGTGATACCCGGCTTGCTGGCAATCGATCGAAACAACGATATCGGGCTCGAGACCGACGGCTGAGAGCACCGGTAGTGTGCTGTCGGTCGCTACGACCGAGTACTCTCCACGCGTCTCCCGAAGCCGGGGCAGTTCGGCGCGTAGCGACGGCCCGGCGGCCAGTATGAGAGTCTTGCGCTCACGAGGGAGCCGTGCGCGGAGGTTCACGAACTCTTCACTGTCGTGGGTCTGCGCGCTGCGAAGGTTTACGAGCATGTTCATGAACCATCGCCGTCCGAGCTTGCGCTGCGTATGATACTCAGCGAGCGCGGCCTCGGTTGCCTGTCGCAGGACGCGTGAAACCGAGTCATACCATTGTGGGCTGAGCCGCCGAGCGCCTTGTAGTACCAGTAACTCCATCCCACCGTGAACGGCAGGAACGTAACGATCACGAATAAGGGTTTCGATCTCATCGGGCTGCGGCGCTATCCGGATATGCACCCGTTGATCGGCGAGTGATGCGCTGAAGTCTCGCATCGCGCACAACGAGCGAGCCAGGCGCGCATCGGACTCGAGTATCAGCACCTGGTCGGGAGATCGTGCACGCGAAAGCGCTTCGAGGTGGTACCCTAAGCCGAGCCCCAACACTACGAAGAAGCCGCCGTCTCCAAGTGACTCAACGGCGCGGTCGGCCTCGCGCACCGGATCGTAGCGCGAGTGCAGCGTTATCTCACCGGACGCGCCGACGGCGACCGCTACCGGGAGTGCCGTCTTGGAACTCTCCGGCCTCACCGTCTCGAGCGCGGTTGCATGCGCGACCGCGCTCGCCGCCGAGGCGTTGTGGTCGTAACCTCGCAACGCTCTCAGATTGGCCTGCAGCGCGGCGGTTGAGTTCCGGGGCGTCTGTCCTGGCTTACCATTAGCGCTCATCGTATCCGCCGTTCAACGCGTTTTAGGTGGTCTTCGGTATCCGCGAGCAAGGCTCGTAGCTCCGGTTCATACTCGGCAACGCTCTCGCGGTTTGACCCCAAAACACGGTTCACAGCGTGAGGATCGAGATAGTGCGCGAGTTGTAGCGCCCGGCGCGCGGGGCTCGCCTCGAGCTCCTCAATGCGTGCAACGCGGCGGCCTGCGAGCGAGACCGCAGCGCGCGGTAGCTCGGATAGCGAGTGGTGCAGCGATTGCAACGCTGTACGGACACGTCGCGTGCGCTCCCGCGAGCCCGGGGCAGGGATGATTGTGGCCCTGTCCGCTCCGACGGATTCGACCATGCCGCTGTGCGTCGAAAGCGTCGGTAGCGTCGGTAGCTCGGTGAGGCTCTCGAACTCCGCGGTGAAGCCGGATAAGACGGTGGCTGAGCGGGGCACGCGATACACCGGTGTAGCGCAGGTCTGTAGTCGACCTGAGAACCAATCGGCGTAGGTCTCGAGCGCGCTCGAGCGGCGCGCGCGGCGGCCGACGCGTGACAACGGCTCCGCAACCGTGAACTGCGTTGTGAGGTACGGCCGCAGACGGGTCACGCCTCGCTGGTAGTAATGTTCGAAGGCGTGCGGTCTGACGTGCAGCGCCAGGTCTTCGGTGCAGAGGTCGAGGCCAATGAACACTATCGCTTGCGGGCGAAACAACAGCGCGAGCTCGAGCGCCGAACCCGCCACCGTGCCGTTCGCCGGCACAGCCGGAACCGGCCGGTCGTTCAACTCGCACACGGTGTGCTCAACGATGCCCCCTTGTGAAAACGGGGCAACCGGTAACCCGAGACGGTGTATTCCGCGCCCGGCGATCCACGGCATCACGATCGGGACGTCGTGCCCACGTAGCGGCGCGAGGTGTTCGGCCGCGTACTCACCTCCGTCGGTGTGTACAACGAACTCGGGACGTATCCCGGCCTGTACCAGCGCCGAAACCGCCGACGGTAGCGCGCCGAGTACGAGACGACCTTGATACGCAGCGAGCTCCGGGAGATACCGCTCGAGCGACGGCCCCGAGGCCGCGATCGCGATCGTGGCGCCGCGCGGAACTCGTAGGTGTGCGTAGCGTTCTATCGAGAGATAATTGAAAAAGGCGTTTCGGAACCAGCGTGGCCCGAAATAGGCTGCCGTCACTACTCCGGCGGTCAGTCTCCGTACCACCGCTCGAATGGTTCCGCGCAACCGCTCGGCGAGTTCGGGGAAGGCCTCGGTAGCGGGTTGCCACTCGAGCACCTCGAGGCGATCTATCTGGTGCTCGGACAACTCGGCCTCGAGGAAGCGGTTGAACGGCAGCTGATGCTCGGGATGCCAGATTGCGTGCTGTTGAAGCGAGGTGTTGTCGACGCGGTGCGAGACGGTTTCTGAGCTCAGGTACACCGCGACGACGCTCGCGCCTGGGTAGGCATCGTGCAGCGCTGAACTCAGGTACCCGAGCACCTCGCCGAGTATTACTACCGTGCCCGGTGAGGTTCCGGTGAGGCGCTCGCCGATGAAGCGTTCGGCTTCACGCCGCGGTGCGTAGCGCGAAACCAGGCTTCGTCGCCCGAGGCGTACGGTTGGCTCACCGGTTTTGCTCGGCTCGATTTGAACCATTACGAGAGTTCTTGACGGAGTCGAGTAAGAAATTGCTCGCCGCCGAGCTCGTTCGTGAAGGTGCTGATCTCGATTGCGTCGCGGTCTTCCAGAGACGGAAAGAGCTTATCCATCTGTGCCGCTACCTGCCGTTGCAGCAGTTCACGGTCTATTGAACGGTTCTGCAGCATCAGCGCGGCGACTCGGTCGCCGGGACGACAGGTTAGGGCCGCCAATCCCGCGAACATCGCGGTAAGAACCGCCTCAATGTCCTTGGATGCGCGGCGCTCGTTAAGCTCCGGATACCGATTGCATAGCGCTTCGGTCGCGTGCCGGTACTCGAGCATCACGCAGTTAAGAACCATTTGTGCCGCCGTCGCTTGCTCAAGGAGATGCTCACCGGCCTCGAAGAACTTATCGTCGTCGAGAAGGATTACCTGTTTCATGGAAGCGAACAGGTTACTCCGTGTTCGCATCAGTAGTATCGCGCAGCGGTCGGCCACCGAGGCGAGCATGAGCTCGAGTTTTTCGCGGTCCGATGCGCTGTACGGGGATTCGAGCACCACGAGAACTCCGTGAACGGTTTCGTCGTAGATAAGCGGAGTCACCACGGCATCCTCGAGCGCGTCGCGGGCGTGCAACGATACGTAAGGGGCGAGGAGTTGCGGGTCTATAATGCCTTCAACCGCGTTGGCGCCGAACAGTTCGAACGGAGGCCGCAAGCGGTGCTCCGTGGTGGGTCCGATACCGCGGCTAACCCACGGCGCAAACACCGAGTCTGTGTGATCCGGAAGCAAGAGGGCGCCGCTGCGAATGCCGACGGCTCGATCGACTGCGTCAAATAACGCAAACGGCGTCTCGATACCGCGTGCAGACTCCTGTACAGCGTGAATCAGTTGCTTAAGATCGTGATGGGGAGTTAACTCCGAGGCACCCGGCTGCTCGAGAGCGCGCTCAAGGTGCTTTTTTTTTTACCGAGATCGTCTGAACTCGGGGCGTCAAACGGTGAACCGTTTGAATCGTGTTCTGCGAACACCGCCTCGGTTCGACTTTTACGCGTGGTTGATAGAACCCGATTATAGAGACCCATTACTGTTCAAGCCCCAACTCTTCAAATAGCCGCTTATAGACCTCAAAGTGCTCCGACTCCGCAAACTCCTGAATCTTATCCTCCGGCAACGCCTCGAGAAGCTGATCCATGTAGTGAAGAACCGAACGTATCTCCTCGCGCAGATCACCCGGGATCTCGTCACTGCGATCGGGTGCGGACTCTTGGGCGAGGCCTTGGCTTGTCTGCGAAAGCTCTTCAACATCCGCGTCTTGATCCTCGAAGGACTCGAGCTCAATCTCGGTCT
>SLBH01000050.1 GCA_007126415.1 Spirochaetales bacterium | reverse complement strand
TCATGAGGTCGATATCGAACCCTACGATCTCGCGATCCTCGTTCAGGAACTGCATCGGGGGCCAGGTTGCATCGGTAGCGACCACGATACTGTCGGGCCGCTCGTCGGCCTCGGGAGCGCCGCCGGCGAACACCGCCGATACCGCGAATATCAGCAGAACCAGAACTACAGCCACCTTTTTCATACCTTCACTCTCCTTTATTTGGTGGGGTTGGCGAATTATTGATAATTATGCAATTAAAGGTCAATATATTTGCAGAAAACTACAGCGGCAAGGCATTAATATTATGGGGTTTGCGGCGTTTGCGGTGACGGCTGCCGAGATTGTGTTGTATTTCGGCGTGTACTCTTTTCTCGGCTGGGTTATCGAGTCGAGCTACCGCACCGCAAAGCGCGGGCGGCTTATCAACTCAGGGTTCCTCTACGGCCCGTTCATTCCGGTGTTCGGGTTCGGCGGGCTGATTATCCACGGGCTGTATCTGCCGCTCGGGGCGTTGCCGTACGCTTCAGCGCTCGTGGTTATGACGATCGCGGTCACGCTGCTCGAGCTCATCACCGGGCTCGTGATGCACCGGGTGTTTGGGCTGATGTTATGGGACTACTCCGAGCATCGCTACAACCTCGGCGGCTATATCTGTCCGCGCTTCTCGTTCTACTGGCTCGGCCTCGCGGTTGTGGTGACGCGCGTGCTGCGCCCGGTTCTGTTGGAACTCTCGGCGCAGCTGCCTCCGCGCACGAAGGAGGCTCTCGCGGCGTTGTTTGTGCTGTACGTGGTACTGGATGCCGCCACCTCGAGTTCGGCGCTGTGGCGCTTCGCGGCGCGGTTGCGTACGCTTGTGGAGGAAGCCGAGGCCGAGGTGGAAGCGTTCGGCTCACGAGCCGGTGCGGAGCTCGAGCGCTTTGCCGAGCAGGTGCGCAACACGGTGCGGACGCGCACAAGCTATACCCTGCATCCAATATCCAAAATATCCAGTATCTTGCCGGAACACCTGACCGCGTTGCTGTCGCGCCACTACGAGCTGCACGAGCTTGTGGAGCGCGCGATCGATCGTGTGCGCCGCCCGTTCGGCGAGGAAACGCGGCGTGAGCGCGAGCTCGAGGAGTTCGCCGAGGTTCGCGACCTCTTCAACGAGGTTGCCGAGAGCGAGGCCTATCGGCGCTTGACGGAGATAACCTTCGGCGATACCAACCTCCACACCCATAACGAGCGTGTCGCTCGCGTTGCGTTTCGGCTTGCCAAAAGGCTGGGCCTCGATGCGCATGCGGTGTTCCGCGGCGCGTTGCTTCGCCTGCCGGCGGCTGAGATAGACCCCCGCGCGCGAGAGAGCTGGAGTAACTTCACGCGGGCCTACTTCTCGGAGCTGTGGGAACGCTGGGCGCGCCGGCTGCCGTTTAGCGTGGTTGAGCAGGACGTCGTTCTGCACTCCACCTGGCCGCACTCGCCGCGCCCGCCGCGTACGGTAGAAGGGGCACTGGTCGCGGCGGTGGCGCTGACGCTTGCGGTTCGCGAGCGCGGGCGAGCGCGCAGCATGCCGAACGCTCTGCAGCGCGCGCGGCTCTTTCGGCGGTCGCGTTTTCGGCGGTCGCGATAGTCATGTAGCGGTGATTGGTGTATACTGGGCCGCACTCGTGCTATGGGCAAGATAACGGTTTTTGCGAATCAAAAGGGCGGCGTCGGCAAGACAACTACCGCTGCAAACCTCGGGGCGTACCTCGCCCACAGCGGCAAGCGCGTGCTGCTCGTCGATTTCGACCCGCAAGGGAATCTCACGAGCAGTGTCGGCTGTAGTCCCGACGGTGCCGGGATCTATGAGGTAATGAGCGGTGAGGTAGAGCCGAAGCAGGCGCTGCGCAAGACCGCGGTCGATCACATGTTCGTGATTCCCTCGAGCGTTAACCTCTCGGGTGCCAATATCGAGCTCGTGAACGAGGAAGACCGCGAGCAGTTCCTGAGCGAGGCGCTCGATCCGCTGCGATCACATTTCGACTACCTCTTCATCGACTGCCCGCCGTCGCTCGGCATCCTCACCTTAAACGGCCTGGTTGCCGCCGACAACGTGATCGTGCCGCTACAGTGCGAGTACTTCGCGATGGAGGGGCTGACGCAGCTGCTCGAGAGTATCGGCGCGGTTCAGAAGTCTTACAACAAACGCCTTACGGTGTTCGGAATTCTATTCACGATGTACGACGGGCGCACCCGTCTCGCGCAAGAGGTGGTAGAGCAGGTGCTCGGCTACTTCGGCGACAAAGTGTTTCGCACAATTATACCGCGAAACGTGCGGCTCTCGGAGGCTCCGTCGCACGGGGTGCCGATCTCGCTATACGACCGCGACTGCAGCGGCGCACGTGCCTATGAGCAACTCGCGCAGGAGGTCTTGGCGCGTGGCTAAGAAGCGACTCGGAAAGGGCATCGACGCATTGCTGCAGGGCAAAGACGTGGTCGATGAGCGCAGCCAACAGGAGCTCGAGCGCGAGCTCAGCAGCGAGGCCGACGCTGTCGGCGAGACCGCGGCCGGCATCATCGAGGTTTCGCTCGAGCGGCTTCAACCTAACCCCGAACAGCCTCGTAAGCAGTTCAATGAAACCGCGCTCAAGGAACTCGCAGCCTCGATAGAGACGCAAGGCGTACTGCAGCCGATCCTCGCCGAGCAGACCGAGGACGGCGAGTACCACATCATCGCCGGTGAGCGCCGCTATCGCGCCGCGCGGATAGCCGGGCTTGCGCAGGTTCCGGTGCTCGTGCGGCGCTTCTCGAAGCAGGAGAAGCTCGAGATCGCGCTGATCGAGAACGTGCACCGCGAGGACCTCAACCCGATTGAGCAAGCGGCGGCGCTGAAGTCGTTGCAGGACTCCGCAGGTCTTACCCAGGATGAGCTCGCGAAACGGCTCGGCATGAACCGCTCCTCGGTCGCGAACAGCATTCGGCTCCTCAAACTGCCGGAGGAACTGCAGGAGGCGCTCCGCGGTGGCCGACTGAGCGCAGGCCACGCGCGCGCGTTGCTTGCGCTGAAATCGCACCACGAGCAGCTCGCGATATATCAGCGCGTCGTGAACGAAGGGCTGTCGGTGCGGCAGGTTGAGCTTCTTGCCTCCGGGAGCGAGCTTGGCGGCGGTGAACGCGGCGGAAGCGCCGGCGGAAATGGTACAGGCGCGGAGGAAGGTGCAGCCCTCGACGGCCGCGAGACCACCGGAGGCACCGGAGGAGCGCAACCCGCAGGGGCCCAAACCGGCGGCAAATCGGTTGAGTTGCTGGAGATCGAGCAGCGCTTGATCGAGCGCTTCGGTACCAAGGTAGTCGTGAAGGGTAGCAACAGCCGCGGCACCATCGAGATCAGCTACCTCTCAACCGACGACCTCGACCGCGTGCTCGAGCTGCTGTTCAACGAGGGCTGAGGACGGCTGCGGGCGCCTGAGCGCCCCCGAGGCGCAGAGTCCGGAATTGCGGCCGCGTACGGCTCACTGCACGAGACGGCGCGACAGGGCGTAGCTTTCGGGGTCCGTGAACCGCCAGTGGCGATCGGCGGCCGCGCGAATGCCGATGCGCGGCGTGCGAGCGGTGCGACGCGGCGGCGTGGCCGCAAACTCGTGGCGTTCCCCGCGTTCTGCGCCTTCCCCAGTGACGACCCGCTCTGCGATCGTTAGCTCTGCGTCCGCCGCGCCGTGATACAGCGCCGCGCCGTTGTGCGCTGCGATCGTGATCGCGAAGCTTTGCGCGAGCTTCCCTGGACCGTTTGTAAGCGCCGCGCGTAGAGCCGGTGAGCGCCGCGCGCAGTCGCCGTGAGGGTCGGCTGTGGTTTTCCCGGCGGGTGGGCCGTTGGTTGGGCCGCGCTCGCCGAAGCGGTTTCGCCACATCGCGGCGAGGCCGTGTAGCGGTTCTACGGCACGGATCAACACCGCCGAGCCGACCCCGGCGCGGTCGGCTACGACATTGAAGCAGTGATACATTCCGTAGATGAGGTACACGTAGGCTGCGCCGCCGTCTTCGAACATCGCGGCGGTGCGAGGCGTGCGTCCTCGGTGCGAGTGCGAGGCGGGGTCGTCCTCGCGGTACGCCTCGGTTTCCACGATGCGCCCCACGACAAGCTCTCCACCGGCGAAGCGGCGAACCAACAACCGCCCGAGGAGCTCCGGAGCGAGCTCGAGGACCTCACGTCTGAACCACTCACGCGATAGTGGTATTATCTGCTCAGGCTGTGTTTGATTCATGAATATTGCGCTCGTCGCTCGTCACGGGTTTTCGAGATTGTGTTGCGCGAGCGATTATACTATCATGAAGGCAACGAGAGCCAGATATGAGTAAAATTCGGAGCGGCGGCCGGCCGTGGTCGGGCGCCGGATCGGCGGAGTCGTCGGACACCCTCATCGCCGCCCAGGCGCGCCGTAATCTCGATAGTTACCGAATCGGACGGCGGCACGTTATCGCGATCATGGTCGTTATCGGGCTGCTCGATGTGGTCGGGATTGCGTATCTCCTGCGGGACCCCGGTGTTGCGGACGCAGTGCATCGTCTTGGAATACCGTTTGCCCGTACCGCGCCGGCCGAGCGTCCGGAGCCGGAGGAGCCTCGCGAGCCCGAGCGCCCCGCCCCTGTCGCGCCCGAGCCCGAGCCGCGTGACCCTGCTGCGCGTGAGGCTGAGTTCACCCATTACGTGCGCTGGGGCGATACCTTCTACACGCTCGCGCGCCGCTACTGGGACAACGAGCACCTCTGGCCCGATCTCTGGAGTCTCAATCGCGAGCGTTTTCCCGACCCCGACTTCATCGCCGAGCGCGATGTGGTGGCGATATACCCGCGGCTTGCCCCCGACGGCGAGTTTCAATCCGCCGAGCTCAACCGCTTGTTCGAAGCATACCTCGAGGCGTACCGCGCGTATCAACGCGTCGGCGATGATCTCATCGCCGAGGCTCGCCGCAGCGGGCGTGCATGGCAGCGCAAGCTCGGGCGAATGAAGCGCGACAAATCGACATGGCTGTTGTACTCGGCGTTGCGCTTCGACGAAGGGTACCTCGATCGCTACGAAGCCAAGATCGATGCCGACGATCTGGCGGTGGTGCGCAGCTACATCGACCGCTTCGGCATTCCCTCGAGGCGCTGAAGGACCGTGTAATGGTGCTATATCTTTCCCAACACCGTGCCGAGCTCGCGGGCTACGGTATCGACGTGCCGGCCTATACCGGCACGGTTGACCGCGTTATCGGCGAGCTGCTCGCCGATGAGGCGCTCGCGCAGCGCCGCGAACAGTGGTTGCGTACCGAACTCGAGTACGATATCGGCAAGTCCGACCTGTTGCGCGTACACGACCCGCGCTACGTTGAACGGCTCTACTCCTCGGCGGTAACCGATGAGCTGATCGCGGCGTTCGAGCTTATCGATTCTGAGGGGCGTTACCATCGCTATGCACCCGAGCGCGCGGAGTTGCCGCTCGCGGATCTCTTCTTGGATCTCCTCGGTGCGTGTGCGGGCACCTATCAATCCAGTCGTGTCGCGCTCGAGCACGGCTTCTGCTACTTTCTCGGCGGCGGATTTCACCACGCCAAATGGAACACGCCCGACGGGTTTTGCTTGATCAACGATATCGTCATCGCTGCGCGCCGTTTGTTGTCCGAGGAGCTCGCCTCGCGTGTGTGGATCATCGATCTCGATGCCCACAAGGGCGACGGCACCGCTCCGCTGTGCCGCTCAGATGACCGCATTCTCACGCTGAGCATCCACATGGCGCACGGCTGGCCGCTCGATCGCGAGCCGAGGCTACCCGACGGCAGCCTGCATGAGTCGTTCGTCGCGAGTGACCTCGATATACCGGTTGCCGAGGGTGAGGAGCGGCTTTATCTCGAGAAGCTGCAGCTGGGGCTCGCGAAGTTCTCGGGTTACGGCGCGCCGGATCTCGCGCTGGTGCTCGGCGGCGTAGACCCTTACGAGCACGACGAGCTTCCTTCCACCGCGCCGCTTAGACTCAGCCTCGAACAACTCGAGCAGCGTGACCGCTTTGTGTACGGTTTCTTGAAAGAACGGGCAATCCCCCAAGCCTGGGTTAAATCGGGAAGCTACGGACGCGAGGCCTGGCGGCCGATCGTGCAGTTTCTGCGCTATGCGCTCCACGACCGCCTTGGTTCGCGGTGAGCCCCCTTTTGCAGTGAGCCCCCCTTCGGAGAGCGCGGCGGTTTAGCTGAGCCGCTACAGGCCGAGGATCAGGTTTGCGAACCCGAAGTAAATTACCAGGCCGACCGCGTCGGCGATGGAGGTGATCAGCGGGCCGCTCGCGATCGCCGGGTCTATCTTCGCCCGCGTAAGGATAAACGGCAGGATCATTCCGACCAAGTTTGTGAGCAACAGCATCGTTATCATGGTCGAGAGCACTACCAGCCCTATCAGGTGCCCGCCGCGGAAAATACCGAGGAGCAGTCCCATCGCGCCGAGCGCCGCGCCGATCGCGAGGCCGATCGCGATCTCCTTGAGGAACACGCGAAACCATTGGTCCAACTTGACGTCGCCTACGCTCATAGAGCGGATCATGATCGTGGCCGACTGCGAGCCGGCGTTACCGCCGGTGTCGATGATCAGCGGAATAAAGAACGCGAGCGCCACCGCGGCCTCGAGCGTGGCCTCGTACGACGCGATCACGCCGGAGGAAATGAGGTTCACGAGTACCAGGATCGCGAGCCAGCCGATCCGACTGCGAAACAAGCCCCAGACCGAGGTCTCCCAGTAACTGCGTTTCAGCGGCGTAACCGCTGCGGTACGGTGAAAGTCCTCGGTGGCCTCGATCTCAGCGATCGCGAGCGCGTCGTCGAAGGTGACGATGCCGAGCAGAATATCGCGCGAATCCACAACCGGAAGCACCTCGCGATCGTAGCGCTTCATGAGCCGCGCGGCCTCTTCGCGGTCTTCGTAGGCGCGAATACTCACGAAGGAGTAGTCCATGATCGATCGTAGCGTGGCGCTGGGGTCCGCCAAGACGAGATCTTGCAGCGAGATCGCGTCCACCAAGCGTCCCGACCGCTCGGTGACGTAGATCATGCTGATGGTGTCGATCTCGGGCCCGCGCTCGCGGATATGATTAATCGCTTGCTCGATCGTCCAGTCGGCGCGCACCGAGATGTAGTCGGGGTTCATGAGACGCCCGACGCTCTCCTCGGGGTAGCCGAGCAAACGGCGCGCCTCGCGTAGGTCTTCGGGGCTGAGGAGCGTCAGGAGCCGCTGCGTCACCTGCCCGGGGAGCTCTCCGAGCAACTCGGTACGGTCGTCGGGGTCGAGGTTCGTGAGAAGCTCGCGCGTTTCGGAGTCGGTGAGTTCGAGCAGCAGCCGGTCGCTACTGTCGGCGTCGAGCAACGAAAAGACCTCTACCGCGAGCTCGTTCGGCAGTGCGCGAAAGAACAGTACGCGATCGGACTTGTCGAGCGCCTGCATCTCGTCGACGATCTCGGGCGCTACGATCTCGAAATCGGGCCATGCTTTACGATAGGTCGCGATTCCGCGCCAATTGCGATCTTCGACGTACCGCTGAATCTCTTTCGGCAAGAGCGATGTTGATGTCGTCGTCATAGCAGGCCCCCAGCTTGGGTCGGGTAAAAATACAAAACCTTGTAAAAGCTTGTATCTGCAGGCGCAAAAAAGGAAGCGGACAGGTACCGGCGGCGGGGTCAGGCGCGGCACCAAGCGGCCGCCACTTACCTACATTCTTGTAACGTAGATAACGCGCCGCTGTCAATTGCCGCTGCAAGTGCTGCTGCGGTGAGCGCGTCGCAGCTCAGTGTCCGACCGTTGAGTTCAAGGATCTTCACGGCGCCGAACATACAACAATCCTTTGACTGCGGCTATTGCCGGCGTTACCTTCTGCCACGTGGTTTGCATAAACGCCGGGGGCAAGACCCTGCTGTGTAATACCACACCATGCAGCCGAACAAGGTAACAGGGCAGATGAAGAAGGCGCTGAGCGGTGATAGCTACCATATCTTCGTGAAGCGGCTCTCAACACATCGGCTAAACACAACGCGGGGCGTTCTTCTCGCCATGATCATTCAGCATCGTCACGAGACGCTGCGGCGAGTAATTCGAGACTTGATTAGCTTCGAACTCGCGCGGCTCCGTCATACCGACCCGCTGCAACTCGCGCACACCTTGCGCGACGAGCAGCGCCTCGGGCCCAACGGTTACGGGATGGATTCGTTCGAGTTCATGACCGTTGCCGGAACGGTCTCGAGCATGTTTCGCCTCTATCAAATCGGAATAGAGGACGACCTTCTCGCGCGGCCCACGGTACGGCAATGGTCCGAACTGCTCGCCGAGGCGATCAACCGCCGCACGAACGACGATTCTGCCGATCGCGCCGATTGTGCCGATTGTGCCGACGATCCCGGCGGTGCGGTAGCGTTTTTCACTTCCGGGAGCACCGGCGAGCGCAAGCTGCACCCTCACGCGCGTCGTACGCTCGAGCGTGAGGTGGCATTCTTCGCCGAGCAGATCGGGACTCCTGAGCGTATCTTCCTCACCGTCCCGACGCACCACATCTACGGCTACCTTTTCGGCGCGATGCTGCCCGACTACTATGCTCAGGCGGGCTATGCGCAGGCCGGCTATATCCAGGCCGGCGGACGGGCACCGCAGGGCCCGCGAGTGTTCGAGCTGCGCGGGCTCGCGCTCTCACGACCATCCGAGACCGCGGACGGGTGGCGGGGTCCGCGCGAGCGGTGCGCGCCTCATAGAGGTCTACGGCTCTACCGAGACGGCAGGAGTAGGCTATCGCGAGCGCGACCGCTCTCCCTATCGGCTCTTGCCGGAGCGAACTCGGCACGGCGACGGGCTGAGGCTGCCGCTCGGGCTCGAGGGCGCTGTCTCGGTGGTGGAGCCGGCCGATCTGCCTGATTCGCTCGAGTGGGTCGATGATGAGCATTTTCGGCCGGTAGATCGGCGAGACGGCGCGGTGCAGGTTAGGGGCGTCAACGTGTATCCAGCCAAGGTAGAGCGCGTTTTGCGAGAGCATCCCGAGGTTGAGGACGCCGCGGTTCGAGCGGTTGATGATGAGGCCGGACGGCGTCTGAAGGCATACGTAGTTCCGACCCGCTCCGATCCTGAAGCCGGGCCGTCGGTCGAGCCCGCAGCCGAGCTCGAACAGCGCCTCCGAGCCTACGCCGCGGCCGAGCTCTCGGCGCCGGAGCGCCCGGCGGTGTATCGTTTCGGGGACGAGCTACCGCGCAACGCGCTCGGAAAGCTCAGCGACTGGCCGGTGTAAGTGCCGCTCGTAGGCTCTGCCG
This sequence comes from Spirochaetales bacterium, assembly GCA_007126415.1. GTDB lineage: Bacteria > Spirochaetota > Spirochaetia > DSM-27196 > SLAA01 > B1Sed10-166. The sequence continues at coordinate 162 of SLBH01000050.1, read as the reverse complement.
CGGCAAAATTCTTGGCCGGCGCGGGCGTGGTGCCTCAGAAAAAAATCTAACCGAAGGTAAGCGTACCTCAGAATAAAATTCTAACTCAACGGTCGTAGTCCTTTCTCTCTCTTTTTGCTTCTTTTTCTCTCTCTTTGTGGAAAATGAGGATTTGTGGACATC
>SLBH01000167.1 GCA_007126415.1 Spirochaetales bacterium | reverse complement strand
CGCTTGAGGCCGCCGCGCTCGATGCTCAGGCGCCGCCCCACAAGCCCGACTGGGCCGCGCTTGCGGGCTCCGGTGAGACCGAACTGTTCATCTACCCGGGATTTCAGTTCCGCGTCGTCGATGCGATCTTCACAAACTTTCACACGCCCGAGTCGAGCCTCTTGATGCTCGTCGCGGCGTTCGGCGGTTACCGGCAGGTTATGCGCGCCTACCGTCACGCGGTTGAGCAAGAGTACCGCTTTTTTTCGTACGGCGATGCGATGCTGATCCGGTGAACACCCGAGATACGGCACTCGGCGCCTTACCGACCGCGGGCTCACAGGCATCCGGCCGACCGCGCTGCGCTGCCGAAACCCGACGCCCGGCCGACCGCGTGCTCGCCGACGGCCGGCGGGCACGCTCCGACTGGAGCGTCTCAGTAGGTGCTTTCGTCCATCGCTTCGAAGCGGCTGCGTACTTCGCGAAGGCGGGTAAGGTGGCGATTTATGATGAACTCATAATCGAGGTCGCCGGTTTCGATGCGGTGGTTTTGGTCGGCCCAGTGCTGGACCGCCGGCAGGTGGATATCACGGAACTCCCAGGCGAGGTCGGACCATTGGAGCGTAATCTCCCAGTACACCAACGCGAACTCAAAGAGTTCCTCGGCGCGATCGAGGCTCTCGATGTTCTGATCTCGCCAGGGGTAGTTGTAGAAGTACGCCACCTGCTTGTTGTACTGGTTGCCCCACTGCAGATACAACTCTACGAGCGTGAGGTTGAGGTGCATCGTGAACAGGTAGCGGTAGCGTTCCCAATCGCGTTCGTCCTCGATCACCGCGAGCGCGTATAACGGATTTGCGAAATCGGCGCGCAGGGCTTGCTCGAGCCAGTAGATGTTTTCTTTTATCAGATTGGGGCTCTGATGGAGATGTTGCCGATAGAGGCGATAGAGTTGTTCTCGATAGAGTAAGCGGTAGCCGAAAAGCGGCCCGGCAAGGAGCAATAATGCCGGTATTAGCAACACGAGACGTTTCACATTCTAGTGTATCGGCGCGATTGCTATGCGGCTCCAGACCTCTTCGGCAATAGCTTCCGGGGCGGCGCTGCCGTCGATGTGGTGTATCTGCATGGTGGAGTCTCGAAACTGCTCGAGCGCTTGCCGATAACCGTGGTAGACGGTATCTTGAATATGCGGGGTTTCATAAATCTCGCTCCGGCCGCGCGCCTTGATGCGCTCGAGTCCTGCTTTGCTCTGTAAATCCAAAAACACCAGATGCTCCGGTAGCGAGAATGGAGCGTTGAGCATCCGGACGAACTCAAACCCGCACAAGCTTCCTTGATAGGCGAGGGAGGAGAAGAGGTAGCGATCGCAGACCACGTAGCGCCCGCGGTGCAACTCGGCGAGGACGCCGTGATTAGGATCGTCGAGGTGCTCGCTGCGGTCGGCGGCAAAGAGGTACGCCATGGTTCGATCGGAGGCTTGTTCGGCGCCCGATAACACCGCCCTGATCCGGCGGCCGATCGGCCCATCGGTGGGCTCGGCGGTAGCCACCACCGCAGCGCCGCCGGCGCGCAGGCGCTCGACGAATAGGCGCGCCTGCGTAGTAGTCCCGGCGCCGTCGAGCCCTTCGAACACAATGAACCCTGGTAATACCGACCGGGTCTGGAGCTCGGTCTGGGGCTTGGTTCCGGGCGCGCTTTTATTCGATGTCATAACGTGCTACCATATAGTAGTATAGGAGTTTGTACTCGGCTCATGAGAACCGTTCGAGTTCGGCCAAACATTATCGCCCTCATAGTGCTGCTTATCGCGGTTACCGCGATCGTGAGCCCGGTTCATTCCTTTATCAGCACTCGACTTACCGAACTAAAGGCCGACGCGCTCGATCAAATCGAGGCCGAGCTCGGCAGACGGGTGAGCTACGACCGCATCTCGCCCTCGATCTTCCGCCGCTTCGATATCCGCGGCCTTACGGTTCACGGTAGCGAGGACGAGAGCGAGGTGTTGCTGTCGGTCTCGCGCGTGAGAGTGTACTACAGTCTCGCCGATCTGATAAGCGGCGGCTCGCGGAATCCACTCAGAAGAATCAGCATAGAAAACACTCGCGTTCGCTACGACTCGGACGCCGACCGTGAGCTTTATGAGTTTGTGCGCGAGTTGGCGGATTCGCGCACGACGCAATCGGAGCGCGAGTTGGCGTTCACGTTATCGGGGCGCAACCTCTCGCTGGAGGTGGTGCACGAAGGGCACGAGTATCGGCTCGAGGACCTATTCTTCGACGCCGACCTTGCCGGTAGCTCGCGGTTCCGCGCCGGCGCACGGTTCACTCTGCAGGAGTTCGGCGAGCCGTTCGGGCTGTCGGGTCTCGGCGCGGCGGAAGCCGAGTTCGCCGTGGAAGGCCGGTTCGACGACGAGTTCAGCCTGGCGGATGTAACGCTACAACTTCCGTACCTCGGTACCGATCACTTCGTTTTACGGGATCAGGCCTTCGCGGTTAGCTTGGGGGATCAAAGCGTGGTAGCGCGCAAACTGCAAGACCGCGAACCGGTTGATCTGACCGTGAGCTACGATCTCGAAACACGCGAGCTTGCCGGCAGTTTCTTGGCCGAACAATACCGCCCGGCCGATTCGGTGCGCCTGCGCGGACTCGGGAGCGAGTTCGACGCTTGGATGCAGACCGTGGTCTCGGGCGAGGGGCATCTTAACTGGCGTCTCGACGGTGAGCTGGATTATCGCGTCGCGATGCAGGCAGAGCTTCCGGCGGAAGGCGATCACCTGCGGCTCTCGGCGGTTATGCGAGGCGATCGCGAGCGAGTTGATTTTGACCGCGTAATTGCGATTTCAGAAACCGGTTCGGCGATCTTCGAGGGCTACGTAACGCTTGCGGACAACGCGCCGAACGGCCGCCTGGTCCTCAACGAGTTCAGCTACGGCGATTCGCGGCGGGTGAACGGCGCGCTCGATCTGTCGGGGGCCGACGGCCGGTATCATTTGAGTTCGCGGTATCTCGAGTACGGAGGGTTTGAGTTCTACAACTTAGACGCCGGGCTGGGGCTCGAGAACGGTCGGTTGGCGTACTCGGTCTCGAGCGATCTCGAGTTCTTCGGCGACAGCGCGGTCTCGGCCGAGGGTACGCTGGCGCTCGGCACCGACGGGCCGCAGGGCACGGTGCACGCCGATCTGCAAAACGTCCCCCTCGAGCGACCCTACGCCGCGTGGCAGGCGTTCAGCGGCGCCGATGAGGCACGAGATGCACCACAGGCGCTCGGTCGCTACATACTGGACTCGCGTGTCTCACTCGAGTTCAACGATACCGGGCTGCAGGTGGCGGCGCCGTTTGTATCGCTGTACGACCGAGACGACCGCGATAACTTCGCGACCTTCAGCGTCAGAAGCGACGGGCTCGAGTACCACCTTGAGAACATCATGGTGGGGTTCGCCGATCAGCAAGGAAGCGGGACGGTTACGGCTCGGCTCGACGATCGTGACCGCGTGCGGTTTGAGAGCGATCTGCTGTTCGGCGGGGTGGCGTACGAGCTCGCCGGTCTGGTGGATCCCGCCGGCAGAGTGGTGGCAAGCGGCTCTTACGGTCTTGACTTCAACGCCTCGTTCGGTGAAGGGCGTAACTTTGTGTTCGCGCTACGCGCTGATGAGCTGCCGGTTCCGATCGGCGCGCACGAGCTCGCTGCGAGCCTCGATCTCAACGGCGCGTTCGCTGCGCGAGACGATTGGGAGCTTCTCGTCAATCGCGCTCGGCTTACCGAGATGCCGTTTCTACAGGGTGACGAGGTTGCGATAGAGTTCGGCGGGCGCTTCAATCCATCCGCCGGCCGGCTGCAGCAAATCGTGTACGAAGATCGTTTCTCTCGTCTATCGGGCAGCGGAGATCTCGAGTATGGTTTTGCCTCGCCGTTTACGGCCGACGCGGCGTTCTCGCTTACCAGCGACAGCGGTGAAGAGCGTTACGAAGCGAGCTTGGAGTATCTCGACGGCGAGATCTCGGGTCGCGCAATGGTGGAGAACGCGTCGCTTCGGCGTCTTGGCGTGCAGCCTGTGCGCGGGGGAGTGAACGCCGAGCTCATTGTCTCGGGCTCACCGACTTCGCCGCAAATCACCGGGCGCTTCGAGTCGGTGGAGGCGCGGTTCAACAACGACCCGTTTCAGACGCGCGGCGTGTTTGAGTACCGCGAGGCGATGGTCGGGGTGCGCGAGATCAATCTGCAGTATCTCTCGAACGAGCTCACCGATGTTGAAGGCAGTATGAATCTCGAGACCGGCCGGCTCGCGTTGGACAGCCGCTTTGAACAGTTTGGGCGTCCCGATGCGCTTGAGGTTTCGGTGCGGTTGCGCGCCGGGTTTGAACCGCATGAGGATGAACCGCTGAGGCTCGGCGAGCTCGCCGACCGCGACGCCTCGGCCGAGATCACGGTGTTCTCCGACGCTCTCGCCGAGGACGACGGGCGCTGGGATTTTCGAGTCTCACGAAGCGAAGGGCGAACGGTGCTGCAAGGAGCGCCCGAGAATTCGGTGAACGCCTACCTGGACGCCGACGGAGCGTTTCAGTTGCGACTAAGCGCTCCTCTGCCGGTGATGTTGACCGCAAGCGGGGTATACGAAGACGGCGAGGTTGAGGCCGACCTAACGCGGGTAAGCGTGCACGCCGATCGCATGAGCGATCTTCTGAGTTTCCGACGGTTCGCGATTCACGGCGGGCGCGTCAGCGGCAGCATACGCGTGGTGGGTCCCATCAACGACCCCGATTTCTTCGGGACCTTGACCGCCGAAGACGCGCGCGTCTGGGTGGAGTACGTCGCCGACGAGATCACCGCCGAGCGGTTTTATGTGGTGCTTCAGGAGAAGGCTCTGGTGATCAATCCGTTTCGCGCGAAAGCCGGCCGAGGTGAGGTCGAGGCCGATGGTCGGCTGCTGCTCGGTCGCTGGACCCCGGAGGAGTACGAGTTCGAGTTTCGCACGCTCGACGAACACGGTGTGAATATTGCGCACGCCTTTGATTCCCTGCAGATAGACGGCTTCGGTACCGGCACCTTTACGATTTCCGGAACGCCTCAGCTAACCAATCTGGGCGGTAGCGTTACCGCGCGCTCCACCACCATTACGCTTGGGCCGGAACAGGAGCCCGAGCCGCAGGGACGCGATCACGACGTTGTCGTCGACCTGGAAATCACCTCGGGGCGTGGGGTAGAGTTTTATTGGCCGACGCGGAACTTTCCGATCTTGAGGAGTTTCGCTCGCGCCGGTGAGACAATCTATTTTGAACACTCCGGACTAGACGGCAGTTTCGCGTTGCGGGGCGATGTCGGCATCCAGGGGGGCGAAATCTTCTATTTCGACCGGAGTTTCTACATTCGCGAGGGGAGTATCACGTTCGACGAAACGCAGGACCAGTTCGACCCGCGGCTCTCGGCGCGCGCTGAGATCCGTGAGATCGCCGAGCGCGGCCCGGTAACGCTATATCTGGTTGCCGATGAAACGCGCTTGAGCGAGTTCACGCCGCGCTTCGAGTCCGATCCGCTTTTGAGTGAGCAAGAGATCGCCGAACTCTTGGGACGTCAGGTTTTCACCCAGACCGCCGGCGACATCGCCGCGCTGTCCTCGGCGGTGCTGTTAACTGGGGACGTAGTGACGCAGTTCGGCGCGATGCGCACATTTGAAAGTACGGTGCGTGACTTCCTGCGCTTAGATCTCCTATCGGTTCGCACGCAGGTGTTTCAAAACATCGTGCGCGGAGCGGTTGGGGAGGAGCAGCCGGAAGGCGAGCCTATTGACACTACCGGCCCTTCTCTTGGAGAGTACTTCGATAATACATCGGTGTTTCTCGGGAAGTATCTCGGTACCGATCTGTTTCTCGAGCTGCTGGTTCGGGTGCAGGCTGCCGATCGACGCGATCCGGAGGTGCAGGAGCTGGGCGGGCTGTCGGTTGATTCCGAGTTGACCTTGGAGTTTCAAACTCCGTTCTTCAACCTAGACTGGAACTTCTTCCCTCGGAATCCGCAGGAGCTGTTCGTCACCGATAGCACCTTTACGTTCTCTTGGGGGTTTTCGTATTAGTCGAACCCCGGAAATGCTTGCAAAGAATTGAGGAGACTGTATGCGAAAGCGCCTGGGAGTGTGCGCGCTACTGCTGTTACTGCCGACCATCGCGTTTGCGCAGAATGACGACCCCGATTGGTATCTCGATGAGCCGATCTACGACATCGTGTTCGACGGACTGGAGTATATCTCCGAGAGCGAACTCGACGGTATCGTCGAGCCGTTCATCGGTCAGCGATTCACCGAGTCGCGGTTCCAGAACCTCCAACGGCGGCTGTACGCGCTCGATTACTTCGAAGAAATCATCCCGATGGCTGAGCGTGGCGGGCCCGACGACGATCAGCTGGTGCTTCGCTTTGAGGTTGTCGAGCGCCCGGTCGTTTCTCAGATCCGCTTCGAGGGCAACCGCAACGTTCGCCGTCGCCAACTCGAGGACGTGATCCTGCTGTCCGACGGCGACGTCGTGACCGACTCACGCCTGCGCTCGGCGCGCAACGCCATCGCCTCCGAGTATGAGGAGCGCGGGTACCCCGACACCGAGGTGTCCTCGCGCGTTGAGGAAGACGACGACGGTCGCCAAACCGTGGTGTTCGAGATCACCGAGGGGTTCCGGACCGTTATCCGCGAGATCGAGTTCTCCGGGAACAGCTTTGCATCCGCAAGTACCCTGCGCGGCGTAATGGAAAGCCGCCCGCAGTCGATTTTCAATCGCGGGATCTTCCAGGAAAGCTTGCTCGAGCAGGACCGACGTCAGATCGAGCGGTATTATCGCGAGCGTGGGTATATCGATGCTCGTGTGGTCGATATCATCACCGAGATAGAGCGTGACGAGGAAGACGAGCGCAACTACGTCACCTTGAGCGTGTTCGTTGAGGAAGGGCAACGCTACACCTACGGCGGGATGGAGTTCGAGGGCAATACGCTGTTCAGCGACGAGCAGCTCCGCGAGCGTTTGCGGCTCACACCCGGGAATGTGCTCAACCAACAGCGGCTCGAGGCCGATTTTCAGCGGGTCGCCGACCTCTACTTTGAGAACGGGTATATCTTCAACGAGATCAGCCGCGACGAAATTCGCGACGAAGAAGAGCAGACGATATCGTATCGCGTGAACATCGTTGAACGTGACCGCGCACGCATCGAGAACATCGTGATCCGCGGTAATGAAAAAACGCGTGATGAGGTTGTTCGGCGCGAGATTCCGCTTGAAGAAGGCGAGGTATTCAACGCCGCGCGCGTACGCCAGGGCATGCAGAACCTCGCCAATACGCAGTACTTCTCGAACGTTGTGCCGGAGACGCCGCAAGGCAGCGCCGAGGGCCTGATGGACCTCATCGTCAACGTCGAGGAAGGCAACACCGCCGATATCAGGCTCGGGGTTGCGTTCGGCGGCAGCGCCGACTTTCCGGTCTCGGCCCAGGTTCGCTGGCAGGATATCAACTTTCTCGGTCGCGGCCAGACCGTAGGCGCCGAGATCAACGCCTCACCGGTGAGTCAGCGCTTTAGCGCCAACTTTCAGGAGCGCTATCTCTTCGGCCGCCGTTGGTCGGGCGGTTTGAGCGCCTCGGTGGAGCGTTCGGTGCGCTCCAACGTGCGGCAGCTCAGCGACGAAACCGACGACGCACCGGCGCCGTATAGCTCAGAAGACGAGTACGACGACGCGGGCGGAACCTTCAGAGCTCCGATCCCGGACCAGTACCTTATGGACTACACCGCCTGGAACGTCTCGTTCGGGGGTAACACCGGCTACCGCTGGTCTACGCGGGCAGGCCGGCTCACCGCGCGCACCTCGCTACGCACCAGCGCCGAGTACATCGACTACGACCGCGACATCTACACGCCGTACAACGAGGCCACGCGCGAGAACTGGCAACGCTGGCGTTTCGTAAACCGCTGGGGTTTGGGTAGTCAACTCGACACGCGCGACCTCATCATCAGCCCTTCTACCGGGTTCAATCTCAGTCAGGACCTCACCTTCGCAGGCGGAGTGTTCCGCGGATCGCAGCACTTCATCAAGACCGAGAGCAAGGCCGAGCGCTATTTCACGCTGTTCGACATACCGGTGTTCGAGAACTGGAGCTGGAAGTGGGTGCTCGGCGGGCAAACCAAACTGGATTTGATCTACGACTGGCCCGACGGACTGATTCCGTCGGATTACCGCGACCGGCCGGAGCGGTGGATCTCAGACTCAAACCTGCTGTTTCTCGACGGTATGTTCAACGCCCGCGGTTGGACCGGCCGGCGAGGCGATCGCGGCCGTGCGCGCTGGAACAACTGGCTCGAGCTTCGCATGCCGCTCGCCGAACAGATCATTTGGCTCGACGGTTTCCTCGAGGGTGCAACGCTGCAGGACGAGCCGGGCGACATTCTCGATGTAGAAGCGGAAGACTTTCTGTTCAGTACCGGGTTCGGACTGCGCTTCACGATTCCGCAGTTTCCAATCAGGTTGTATCTCGCGCGTCGGTTCACGGTCGACGACGGCGATGTGCAGTGGGAAGAGAGCACCGGTCCGTTCGGCTTCGACTTCGTGTTCTCGATCGGCACTGAGTTGTTTTAGGCAAGGAGATAGGAAGCGATGATAAGAAGAACGATTGTTCTCGCAGCGCTGCTCGCAGTGGTGGCGTCCGCAGCGGCGTCGGCCAATCAGCTGAGCACGATCGGCGTGGTGGATGTGCAGCAGGTGTATAACAATTTCTATCGTGAATCCCGGCAGGTTCGTGAACTCGAGAGCTTGCGCGACGAGTATCAAGAGGAGATCGACGGCTACCTCGATATGCTCGAACAGCTGCGCGACGAGCTCGCCGATGCTCGTGACGATAACGACCGACGCCGCATTGGCGAGTTGGAAGAAGAGGTTGAGGAGCTCGAGGTGTTTGTCGATGAGCTGACCCGGCGGCGCCGGCGGCAGCTGGAGCGACGCCAGCAGAGCGTTATCAGCGACGAGTTCTTCGAGGATCTGCAGCAAGCGATTGTGTACGTCGCCGAGACCGAGGGCTATACCGTGGTGTTTCGCTCGGACGCCGACGGCTTGCAGTGGTGGAGCTCGGTAGTGGACATCAGCGACGAGGTGGTCGACCGCCTGCGCCGCACCCGCTGATCGGTTCAGCGCGTTTGACGCCACGGCGCCGAGTTGGTAGCGCCGTGGCTATAGAAAGCACAGCGCCGCATGTCGCAAAACGCCCCGTCGGACAACACCCCAATGATGCAACAGTACGCGCGTATCAAGTCTCATCATAGAGACGCGGTGCTGTTTTTTCGGCTCGGCGACTTCTACGAGATGTTCAAGCAGGACGCGATCGAGGTCTCGCGCTTGCTCGGTCTCACCCTCACGCAGCGCAACGGCACCCCGATGTGCGGCATCCCGTATCACGCTTCGCGCGGTTATATCGCTCGGCTGATCAAGGCCGGCAAGAAGATCGCAATCTGCGAGCAGGTGCGGTTGCCGGAAGGCGGCAAAGGGCTCGCCGAGCGTGAAGTGACCGAGGTGATCACGCCGGGTACCGTAACCGAGGAGGATTATCTCGAGGCGGGCGCGGCGAACTACCTGCTCGCGATCGCGGCGGCTCG
>SLBH01000345.1 GCA_007126415.1 Spirochaetales bacterium | reverse complement strand
GATGCGCCGCGTGTACGATCTCGGCGGTCCCGATCGACGCAAGATCGCCGTCGCCCTGGTACGTGAATACGGTCTTCTCAGGCAAGACGCGCTTGACCCCGGTAGCAACCGCCGGCGCGCGCCCGTGCGCCGCCTCGTGCATATCGCAGTTGAAGTAGTCGTAGGCAAGCACCGCGCACCCAACCGGTGCAACCCCCACGGCGTCGCCGAGCAGTTCGAGCTCCTCGAGCACCTCTCCGACCAAGCGATGAATTGTCCCGTGCGTGCAGCCCGGGCAGTAATGAAACTCTTTATCGGTAAGACCTTTGGTCTTCTCAAACACGACTGACATTGGCAACCTCCCGATGCATCTTTTCACCGGCCTCAACGATCTCTTGCTGTGTGAAGATCATTCCTCCCGAACGCCCGTAAAACCCAACCGGCCATCTACCGCGCGCCGCGATCTTGACGTCGTCGATCATCTGCCCGTGGCTGAGCTCCACCGACATAAGCCCGCGAACACTGTCGGGAAGCTCGTCGAAAGCAGCCTCGGGGAACGGCCAGAGCGTGATTGGGCGAATCAAGCCGGCCTTGATCCCGTTTGAGCGCATCACCGCGACTGCGTTCTTGACCACGCGCGAGGAGGTTCCGTACGCCACAAACACCAGCTCGGCATCATCGGTTTGATGCATCTCGTAGCGCACCTCGTTCGCGCGCACCTGCGCGTATTTGTCCTGCAGCTTATGGTTAAGCTTCTCGAGCTCGGCCGGGTCGAGGCGCAGCGAGTTGATAATGTTGGGCTTTCGCGTACCGCCGGTGCCGGTGGTAGCCCAGTCCTTCTCGGGGAGCTTGCGTGGTTCGGGATCCTTGAACACCACCGGCTCCATCATCTGACCGATCATTCCGTCGCCGAGAATCATCACCGGCATGCGATAGGAGTCGGCGAGATCAAAAGCCGCGGTCATTAAATCGACCGCTTCCTGGATATTCGCCGGCGCGTACACCAACACGTTGTAGTCGCCGTTACCACCGCCGCGCGTCGCCTGAAAGTAGTCGGCCTGTGAGGGCTGGATGCCGCCGAGCCCCGGGCCACCGCGTGAGATGTTCACGATCACGCACGGTAACTCGGCACCCGCGATGTAGCTGATACCTTCTTGCTTCAGCGCGATGCCGGGCGACGCACTCGAGGTCATAACCCGTGCGCCGGCGCCCGCGGCACCGTACACCATATTGATCGCCGCGACCTCGCTTTCGGCCTGCAGAAACACCCCGCCGGCCTTCGCAAGCTCTCGCGACATGTACTCCGGAATCTCGTTCTGCGGGGTAATCGGATACCCGAAGAAGTAGCGGCATCCGCCGCGAATCGCCGCCGCGCAGAGCGCCTCGTTGCCTTTCATCAAGACCTTTTCCGCCATAATCGCCCTCCTCGCTTACGCCACGCGCTCGACGCTGATCACCACATCGGGGCACACCAATGCGCAGTTGCCGCACGCGATACATTTCTCGGGATCGGTGACGTGAGCCGGGTGGTACCCCTTTTTGTTGATCGTCTTGCGGTCTATCGAGACGATATCCACCGGACAGACCGTGGTGCATAGCTCACAGCCTTTGCATCGATCGGTATCGAAAAACACGTTGCCCCGTGCCTTTGCCATTTTCGTCCTCCTTGCATCGGCGCCGTTACGCCGGCGCGGGCTATTCGGCGCCGGCTATCCGGCGTCGTGCATCCACGCCTCGCGCAGATGCATCGCGATCGGAACTATCTCACCCGACCACTCGGCCGGGACCTCTTCCACCAGTGACTGCAACACCCCGTGATAAAGCGTGGGTAGCTCCAAGCGCCGCCCCACCTCGCAGCACAGTGCGTAGCCGCGCGCGAGCTCGGCGGCCGAGGTGTGCTCCAGCATGTGGGTGTTGTTGACCAGCGCGCTTACGCGCAGCCCGCTCTCGCGCTCGATTCCGTAGATCAGGCTGATTACCTGCTCGGCGCTCTGCGTCTCGGGGCGGGAGGCGTTTAAGACACACAACACCTCACAGTCTTCAGCCGCGGGCAGCACATGGCGCACACTCCCGAGCACGCGCGCACCCACCGGGTCACCCCCGGCGTCGATGATCGCGCTGGTGCTCTCGTCCTGAAGCGGTCCGTACATCTCGGCCGAGATTGCAGGCACATCGACCCCAACGTCTTGTCCCATGGTGTTGCCGATTACGCGTACCGCGTGCTTCTCGAGCAACCCGCGTCGTTCGCGCGAGCGGAAGTACGGGTTGACGACATCGAGGTCTATCAGCGCTACCGGGCACTCGGCCGAGACGGTGCGGAGCGCGAGGTTGATCGCAAACTCGCTCTTGCCGCTGCCGTAGTGTCCGGTCACGATCGAAACGCGTTTCATTGCGCCCCTCGGTACCGCTGCGCCTCTTCCGCGCCCCGCAACACCCGTAGCGCGCCTTCCGCGAGTGCGCGCATCTCGTTCTCACCGGGGTAGACCTCCACCGGCGCGATGAAGGCCACGCGGTCTTCGATCCAGCGACAGAACTGCTCGTTGTGCGCGACCCCCCCGGTAAGCAGGATCGCGTCGACCCGGCCTTCGAGCACCGTCGCCATCGAGCCGATCTCCTTCGCGACTTGGTACGCCATCGCCTCAAAAACCAGCGCCGCCGCGCGGTCTCCGGCGTCTATGCGCTTTTGGACCTCGCGCGCGTCGTTGGTACCGAGGTGCGCAACCAAGCCGCCGTTGCCCTTGATGCGCTTCTTGAGCCACCCGGCGTCGTGCTCACCCGAGAGCGCCAGCTTCAGCAGCTTGAGCGCAGGGAGCCCGCCGCTGCGCTCCGGGGTAAACGGGCCGTCGCCGTTGAGACCGTCGTTGACATCGATCACGCGTCCGCGCCGGTGCGCTCCCACGGTGGTGCCGCCGCCGAGATGTGCCACGATGAAATTTAGCTGCTCGTAGCGACCGCCGCGTTCGGCCGCGGCGCGGCGCGCCACCGCCTTTTGGTTGAGCGCGTGGAAGATGCTCGTGCGGGTGAGCTCCGGTATCCCGGCTACGCGGGCGACCTCCTCGAGCTCGTCGACCACCACCGGGTCTACTATGTAGGCCGGTACGCCGAGTTCACCGGCGATCTCGGAGGCGATGATGCCGCCGAGGTTGGAAGCGTGCTCGCCGAGGACGCCGACCTGCAGATCGGACACCATCCGTTCGTTGACCTCGTAGGTTCCCCCGGCGATGGGGTGCAACAGCCCCCCGCGCCCAACGACCGCGGCAAGCGACGCGGGCTCTATCTCATGCTCGCGCAGGAACTCGAGGATGACACGCTTGCGTAACGGATACTGATCGGCGATGCTCTCGTACTCGGCAAGGTCCTCAGCAGAGTGTGTGAGGTTACTCTCGACGAGCTGCGTCTCGCCGTCGAACACGGCAATCTTGGTGGACGTGGAGCCGGGATTTATCGCGAGAATGCGCAACCCGTCTGTGGCGTGTGCGTCTTGCATATCAACTTAGTTGCAAGGAACGTACCAAGGGCTACTGTTTCACAAGTCGCAAACCAAGAACGGCTATCTCGTTATCACAGTGCTACATAAAAAGGAATGCTTCAGGAGGCTTGAACGGGTCATCAAGGACGGCAGGGCTAACGCAAATTATTGCACGCAAAACTCTGCGCACCCGGGGCGAACGCGCAAAATCTTGCACCCGCCGGCGCGCCGCCCCGCTCGCCGCCGGCGGGAACTCGGCGGCAAGAAAGGCTCCACGCCGAGCAACTCGGCGCATTTTCTTCATGCCGCTTTTGTCTAGATCGCTTTCAGTACGAGCGTGCTCGGTTAACGGCTCGCTCTCTCGAGCACCTCTTCGGCAAGCTCTATAAAGGTCTCGTAGCTACTGGTGGCGCCGGTGACGAGGTCAACCTCGTCGGGCGAACCGCCGGCTACCAGTTGATTGACGTACGCCGGGAACGCCGAGAACTGCGAGGTATCGTAGTCACGCGCACCGCGCCAGTTTTCTGCGTAAGCGTGGTTGCCGAGCTTGTGCATGACGATCTCGCCGTCCTCGTTGCGCTCGATCTCGTCATAATGCGCGCCGATGATCTCGCCGTCCATGATCGTGATCTCGAGCACTCCCTGGCGCATGCGCCCGTCGAGCTCGCTTTGAGCGTAGTAGGTGCCGTCGTTATACTGCGGACCGCTTTGCGCCTCCGCGGTTCCTCCGGCGATCGCAACGCCGATAACGCCGAATACCAACGCCGCCACGAGCACCAAAACCACACCGGTTCTTCAGATCGTTCGTCTCTCCTCCTTGAACACTTGGGAATTCCCGACCACTCGCTCAGCCGGCGCGGGAAGACAGCTTACTCGCCGGCGAAGCGAACCGGATAAAATTAATCATAAACGCAACCGTATAGTAGCGTTGCCGTGATATTATGTCAAGATTTATCGGTTAGGAATTATCTGATAAGCCGTAGCGCCTGATCTTGTACTGCAGCGTGCGTAGCGACACACCGAGCTTGTGCGCGGCCTCGGTGCGGTTGCCTCCGGTTTTCTGCAGCGCCTTCGCGATATGTGCCGCTTCGTACTCCTCGAGCACCGGCTTGAGCGGCACGATCTCGTCGCCTTCGGCCTCGATGCACCCCCCACTCGGCGACGCACTCGGCGCGTCGCAGTCGGGACCGAGCTCGGGCAGGTGCAGGTCCGAGATAACGTTCTCGTAGAGACTGAGATTGATGATTGCGCGCCGCAGGACGTTCTCGAGCTCGCGAATGTTGCCGGGCCAGGAGTAGCGGCGCAGCACCTCCATAGCCCGCGGCGAGATAGACGACACCGCCCTTCCGTATTCTTGGTTGATACGCCGCACCATCTGCTCGGTTATCTGTGGGATATCCTCGCGGTGATCGCGCAACGCAGGAATCTCGATCGGGATGACCTCGAGCCGATAGTACAGGTCTTCGCGAAAGCGCCCGTCGTTGATCGCCGCCTTGAGGTCGAGGTTGGTGGCCGCGATTACGCGCACATCCACCGGGATGGTGCGCGTTCCCCCAACGCGCCGAACCTCGTTCTCTTGTAACACCCGCAGCAGATGCGCCTGGGTGTTGAGACTCATGATCCCGATCTCGTCGAGGAAGATTGTACCGCCGTCGGCTTCCTCAAACAGCCCCACCTTACCGCCTTTCTGAGCGCCGGTGAACGCCCCTTCCTCGTAGCCGAAGAGCTCGCTCTCGAGCACGCCCTCGCTCAAAGACGCGCAGTTCACCCGCACAAACTTACGCTCGGCGCGGTCGCTGGCGTTGTGAATAGCGTGCGCAAACAACTCCTTGCCGGTACCGCTCTCGCCGTGCAGCAACACCGTAGCCGGCGTCTTGGCCGCCACCTTGGCCTTCTCTACCGCACGGCTGAAGCTCGGCGCGCTGCCGACGATGTCGTCGAAGCTGTACTTGGCCTCGAGCTTGCGTATGATCTGGTGCGCGGTGCGCAACTGCTTGTTGAGGTGCAGTATCTCGGTGAGGTCTTTTATCACCGCGACGCTCCCCTTGAGCTCTCCGCGCACCACGATCGGCGCAGCGTCTACCACTACCTCCTTAGCGTGCGGCCCCACGCGCAAGCGTGCGTTCTTAACCGGCTCGCGCGTGCGCAGCACCTTCATGTGCACACTCTCACCGGTGGCGATATCAACGCTGCAGGGTTGGCCCATCACCTCGTCTTTGGGGTAGCCGGTTACGCGCGTGTACGCGGGGTTCACCGAGATCTGGACGCCGTGTTCGTTCACCACCGAGATGGCGTCTTGCGTGGAGTTGAAGATCGCCTCCCACATGATGCGCATCTCGCGCAGATCGGTAATCTGCTCGGCGAGCTCCACGATCTGGCTGATATCGCGAAACACCGCGAACGCGCCGATCACCGCTCCGGACTCGTCTATCAGAGGCATGCGCGATGTTATGATCGTGACGCTCCCGAGCGGTTGCCGGCAGTTGAGCTCGGGCTCGCCGCTGCGGAGCACGATCGGCAAGCGCGTACTCGAGATAACGTCCTGCACCGGGAGGCCGAGCACATCGGCCGCGCGTTTACCGGTCAACTCCTCGGCGGCGCGATTGAACAACGTCACGCGCGTGTCCACGTCTATCGCGATGATCCCGTCGTGCGTGGAGTCGACGATAATCTCTACTTCGTTGCGGAGACGCGAAGCCGGCTTTGTATCAAATTGCGGCATAGCCTAGCCATTATAGCATATTACAGCATGTACATTCCGTCGTTGACCTCGATCGTCGATCGTAGCGGCGCCGATTCCGATACGAGCTCCTGTCGCTGTCCAAAGCTCCGGAAAACTGTGTTATGCTACCTACGCGAAACCATACCACGGAAACAGGAGTGTCGAGAAATCATGATCACCGACCTTATCAAAAGCAACCGTAGCTTCCGCCGCTTCAACGGCGCACGCGAGATCGAGCGCGCAACACTCGAAGAGCTCGTGAACCACGCGCGGCTATCGGCCTCAACCGCGAACCTGCAGCCGCTCGTGTACTATCTCGCCAACTCCCAGTCGTTGAACGCCGAGATCTACACGACTCTAAAATGGGCGGGCTACCTGACCGACTGGGACGGCCCGGAGCCCTCCGAGCGACCAACGGCGTACATCGTGATCTGTCACGATACCGAGGTCGCGATCAAGAACGAGTTTCTGTGGTGCGATGTCGGGATCGCGTCGCAAAGCATTCTGCTCGCCGCCCGCGAACAAGGGCTCGGCGGTTGCATCATCGCATCGGTAGACAAAGCGCGCATCGGAGAGATTATCAAGCTTCCCGAGCGTTACACACCGCTTGTGGTTATCGCACTCGGCGAGCCGGCCGAACGCGTAGAGCTCACCGAGATCGGCGGCGGCGACTCGATCAAGTACTATCGCGACGAGTCAGGCACACACATCGTGCCGAAGCGCAAGCTCGCCGATATCGTGATCTCGTAACCGCGCGGGGTTGTGCGCGCCGCGGGGTTGTGCGCGCCGCGGGGTTGTGCGCGCTTGAGCTTCTACTCGCCGTTTCCCCCGGCGCCTGAGTCCGCATTCGAAACCGTACGCGGTAGCCGAATGCGGAACACGCTTCCCTCGCCGGGCGCGCTGTCGGCCTCGAGGCTCCCTCCGTGCCGCGAAACGAAGTCTTGACAGAGCAACAGCGCGAGCCCTGCGCCTTTCTCGCCATCGGTTCCCGGCATCGTGGCACGACCCGACCAATCGAACAAGCGCGCGAGCTGATCTTGGCTCATGCCAACGCCGGTATCGGCTACCTCAACCACGACTTCCTCGCCCGGCTCGCCCGGTCCCGGCAGCTCGCCCGACTCCCCACGCTCGACCGGCCCCCGCGGATCGCGCTTTTCAGTGACGTACCATGAAACGGTGATCGTGCCGTTGGTGGTGAACTTATTGGCGTTGGTAACGAGATTTCGCAACAAAAAAGCCACGACATTGCGGTCGGCGACGATGAGAGCCGGCTCGCCCCCGGCAACAACAACACTGTTGCCCTTGCTTTCGAGCTGATAACGGTATTGCCGGAACAGTTCTTCAACCGTCTCACCGAGGTCTACCTCGCCGTACTGCAGTCTCGAGTCCTGCAACTGGTGTTTCGCCCAACCGAGCACGTTCTCGAGCAACGAGTTCGTCGAGTCGAGCAACTGATTGAGATCCTCGAGCAGTTCGGCGCGCTCGGCTTCGTCGAGCTCATCGGCTCGAATCAGCTGCACCAGCGACCCGAGATTGATCATCGGCCTGCGAAGATCATGCGCCATGATCGACATTAAGCGCGTCTTGAGTTGATCGTACTCCTGTAGCGCCCGGTTTTTCGCTTCGACCTCGCGGTTTTTGATACGAAGCTCGAACAGATTAATGACGTGCCGAGCCAAGGTCTCGAGCGCACGCTCCTGCCTCTCGGTCAGCTCGCGCGGTTCGAGATCGATCGCGCATAGCGCACCAAGCCGGTAACCGTCCGGCGTGGTAAGCGGCATGCCGGCGTAGAAGCGAATGCGCGGGTCGATCGCGACCAGCGGATTATCGTGAAACCGCTCATCCTCGGCTGCGTCCTGCACCACCATGAGCTTGTCGTCCAAGATCGTGTGCGCGCAGAAAGCCTGATCTCGAGGCGTTTGCTGCAGATCGAGCCCAACCGCGGCCTTGAACCACTGGCGATCACTGTCGACCAGTGAGATGTTTGAGATCGGAACATCACAGATATACGCAACAAGCTCCACGATCTCGTCATACTCCTGCTCCGGGAGCGTATCGAGGATTTCGTAGCGCCGCAGCTTCTTCAGGCGCTCAGTCTCGTTCGGAGGGAGCGGTGCTTCCTTCATGATTCACAGTCCTAGCCGGTGTAGGTGTAGGTGTAGGTACACAGCAGACGTTGGTTTTGCATAGGCTTAGTATATGCAAACCGGCGCCGAATGCAAGCCGTCCCCTATTACCGCGGTCGCTCTACCGTACGGCCGCGTCGCGCAATCTCGGCGAACATGGGGTAAAACTCGGTGAAATGCGGATGTGGGCGCTCCTGCTGCGGCTTGAATCCGGGTGTGAATCCGTACTCTCCGAACGGTTCGAGGAGCTCGGGCTCACGCGTCGCGATATGTATCGGCACCGCGAGGGTGGCAGCGCCCTCCCTAATCGGGCGCTGCGGCTGATGATCGCCGAAGAAGATCAGGATAGGATCGTCGCGGTGATCCATAAACTGATCAAGGTAATCGGTGATCGATCGGAAAACGTACTCGAGCGATGCTACGTAGCCCTCGTCGAGCTCGCGACCGCCGCCCCAGGTGTTGTCAAACCTCAGGATCTCCTCCGAGCGCTCGTGGTATATCGAGCCGTCGCCGAGCTCATGCCAATCCTCAATGAAAGGCGGAATTCGATTGAACGGCGTGTGGCTACTGACAAGCTGATAATGCACGTAGAGCGGACGGTCGACCGCGTCTCCGCTGCGCACCTCCTCGAGCCGCTGATGAGCGGTCCAGATCGCAAACTGATCGGTGATCGGTACAAACGAGAACCCCGGCCCACGGTAGGCGAAATCGCCGTCGTACGCCACCAGCGAATCTTCGAAGCGATAGAACTCCCAGCCCTCCGGCCAGGAGCCGTGCACCGTGCCGGGGCGCACCATCATGGTGTAGTAATCGTTGGCGTGCAGCATCCGCGGAAGACTCCCGGCGCCGCTTTCGAGCAAGGCCTCGAACTTCGGCTCAACATCGATGTTCTGACCCGTGAGAAGAGTTGCTTCGGCGAGCCAGGAGAACCCACCGGCTACCGGCGACTCAAAGAAACGGCTCTTCAGGTGGTACCCCTCGCGCTCGAGCACCTCCACAAGCGCGTCGTAGCTCGGTTCCAGTTCCTGATACAACGTGTCGCGGCTGAACGCGGCTTTGCCGTACGCCTCGATAGCAAATACGTAGATATCGCGGTCGCGTATCCCCGGAAGCTCATACCTGACCGCATCGTCATCCACACCGCGTTCTCCGGACCACTGTTCGGCTTCCGTGCGTTCGGCTTCCGCAGACTCGGTTTCCCCGGACTCGGTTTCCCCGGACTCGGCCACCGCCATGAACTCATACGCGGCGGCGGGCCGCAACGAGCGTACGAGCTCCACTGAGGCGACCTGGAGTGTACCGAAGGCCGGCAGCGAAACAAACACCGAGAACAGCGCCGGCACCGTAAACACCGCGACGCCCGCAACCGGCGCGCTAACGCGCTGCAGCACGCGAG
>SLBH01000149.1 GCA_007126415.1 Spirochaetales bacterium | reverse complement strand
ATTCGTAGAGCTGAACTTCTCGTACTATCGAATGCCGGAGGAGGGCACGCTGCGCTCGATGTTCGAGCGCACGCCACAGGAGTTCCGGTTCGCGATCAAGGCGCACCGCAGCATCACGCACACCGGCGGAGCGCCTGCCTCTGATGCGCTCGCAGCGTACCACGCGGCCGTGGCTCCTGCGGCGGCAGCCGGACGCGTTGTGGCGGTGCTGGCCCAGTTTCCGCATAGCTTTCGCTATACAACCGCAAACCGGCGGGCGTTGGCCTCGCTGTGCGACCGCTGGGAGGATCTGCCGCTGTATCTGGAGTTTCGAAACCAAGACTGGTGGCGCGCCTCGGTACACACCGAGCTTCGCCGACGCGCCGTGGGGTGGGTAGTTCCCGACCTACCCCGGTTACGCGGACTTCCGCCCCTGCAGCCGGTTGTGACCGCGCGCGGGGCCTACCTGAGACTGCACGGGCGCAACGAGGCGATGTGGTGGGACGGCGACTCGCGCTCACGCTACGACTACAGCTACACCGACCATGAGCTTCGGGAGCTTGTCGCCACCGCCGAGCAGCTCGCCGCTAAGTCCGAGGAACTCTTTGTGGCGTTCAACAACCACGCCGACGGCCAAGCCGCTCGCAACGCCGAGCGCTTCGCCGCAATGATGGCCGAGGCCCGGTCACCCCGCGAGCGCCATCGGTAGCCACAACGCGAGCTGCGGGAACAGGTACAGCAGCACCGCCGCCAGCAACAAGATCAACGCGAACGGAATATGCCCCTTGGCGATCGTCCAGAGCGTGTCGTTTGCCACCGATTTCACCATGAACAGGTTCAGGCCTACCGGCGGGGTAATGTGCGCCATCTCAATCAAGACCATCAGCAGTACGCCGAACACAATCACGTTGAGTCCGAGTTCCGGAAGCATAGGGTAGATCACCGGCACCGTCAGCAGTGTAATCGTAACGCCGTCTAGAAACAAACCGAGTATGATGTAGAGTACAAAGAGCCCCGCAATCACGAGCGTGATCGAGATATCGGCACCGAGCAACCACTCGGTCGCGATTCGCGGAATGCGCTGATGGCTTATGAACTGCCCAAGCACCTTACCGCCAAGAATAATCATCAAGATAACCGAGGAAGTAATGGCGCTCTCGTGGATAATGCCGCGGAAGCTCGTCCAGTTGATCCCTCTATAGAAGAAACCAATCGCGAGACTCAAGATCACGAGCACGCCGGCGGCCTCGGTGGGGGTGAACCAGCCCCCGTAGATCCCGCCGAGCACCAGCACCGGCGCCGCAAGCCCCGGCAGCACGTTACCCAAGCTTCGCATCCGCACGTCCCAGGCGACCGGCTCTCGCGCGGTGGGGAGGTAGATCATACTGTAGACCACCACAAACACCCCGAACATCGCCACCACCAATAGAGCCGGAATCAGCGCGGCCGCGAACAGTTGCCCTACCGAGGTATTGGTGAGGAAGCCGTACAAAATGAGCGCCGCACTCGGCGGGAAGAGAATGCCGATCGCGCCGCCGCCGACGCTGCCGTACGCGAGCGTTTTCGGGTATCCGCGTTCGCGCAGCGACGGAATCGCCACCATCCCCACCGCGGCGGCGACCGCCGAGGTAACGCCTACCATCGCCGACATGATTGCGCCGGCGCCGATGGTGCCCACCGCGAGCCCGCCGGGCAGCCACCCGAGCCACTTCGCCGCAAAGTCGTAGATCGCCTCACCCACACCGGATTTGTAGAGGATCATTCCGCCCATAATGAACAGTGGAATCGCGAGCAACACGTAGTTGTGAAGCACCTCTTCGGCGACCAGCGGCACCACGCGCAGACTTCGCAGACCGCCGTATACCAGAAAAAACGCCGCGAGACCGCTGAATCCCAGCGAAAACGCCACCGGAATACCGGCAAAGATCAGAAGCAGCACCAACACCACGATCCCGATCATGGGGTTCAGCGCAAGCAGGTAGAGCGACCCAAGAAACAGCAGCGCGAACACGCCGAGGACAATGGCGGTCTTCCGGTGATCGCCGCTCTCGTGCCGCGTACTCCACAAGGCTATTAGGTCGGACGCAATGTTGCGGGGAAGCTGCAGCAGATGAAGCGCCCAGGACAACGGAAACGCGATGAAGAGAATCCAGATTGGATAGCGCAGCAGCTCGATACTGGTACGGCCGATGCGGTGCGCATCGAGCATCATGCGCGTACCGTAAAACCCGAGCACCGAGACGAAAACGAGCGCAAGGACCGTGCCGAACACTCGCATCCAGAGCTGAACCCTGCGCGGAAAGAACGACACGAGAAAATCGGCGCAGATATGCCGGTGAGTTTTGGAAGCCAACGGCACCGCAAGCAGCGTAAACCACATTAGGATGAACAGCGAAACGGTATACGCCCAGACCGTGGGCGCCGAGAAGACACGCCTCATGATCGTCTCGTAAAGCATGATGCCGCCGACCGCAAAAAGTGCGAAGCCGGCGAGCTCGCCGATCGCGGTAATTAGACGGTCTATGCCGCGCGCCACGGCTGATGCTCGCGGGAATTGGCTGCCGGTTGTCACGTTGATGGCTCCTTCCGGTTCTACCGGCTTTGATGCTCCGTGCTTTGGTGAAACAACGCCCTCCGCCCGCGGCAGACGAGCGATCCTGAATCGTGATGGAGGTTGAGCCGCTCCACGCCGCGCCCGCCGGCGCCGAGGCGCTTGGCGGCGGGCGGCGAGCGGCGCAGTTTGAATACAGCGGCCTACACCGAGTGATCGCTTAGCGTGCCTGCTCCATGAGATCGAACAGACGTACCGCCATCTCTTCCCCGGCACGGTCGGTGAGAAGATCCTTCAGAACAGGCTGAGCGATCTCGCGAACCTCCGCGATCTGCTCATCGGTGAAGAAATACAACTCGACCGCCTCGTCAAGGCTTTCATGGAACCCGTCGATATCTGCGGTCGCTTCTTTACGCGTGAAACTCTCGAGCCCGGTTGCGACGTCCTGGATGATCTCCTGCTGCTCAGGCGAGAGGCTATTCCAGGTATCGAGGTTCATCGTAACCCAGAAGATCAACCGAGGCAGGGTTCCGTCCTGCGTTAAGTACGGCGCGACCTCGTACATGCCGTCGAGATACACGCGCGAGGGACCGGTGCTGAACGAGTCTACCGTTCCACGCTCAAGCGCCATGTACACTTCGCCGATGTCGAGGTCGGCAGGGCTCACGCCGAGGCTGGTGTACAGTTCCGCCATAGCGGTTCCGGCGGTTCGCATGCGTGCGCCGGCGAAATCGTCGATATCCTGGACGAAGTACTCCTCGCTACGCGCTGCGTATATGCCTGAGCCGTAGTCCCACATCGCAAGGAGCTTCTGGTTGAGGTTGGCCTCAAACTCCGAGGCCGCGAGCTCCCGCACCTCGGGCTGATCGATGAAACGATGATAGTGCTCTACATCCTCCCAGAGCCCTTGCGCCCCTACCGCGCTGATGAACTCCAGCGCCGGAGAATGGCCGCCCACAAACGACATATGCTGTATTCCCATCGCGACCGAGCCGATCTCAACCGCCTCGATCAACCCACGCGCGTCGTAGAGCTCGCCGTGACTATAGCGCACGATCTCGATCTCGCCGCCGCTGAGCTCCTCGACCTCGTCCTTAAAGCGGTCACCCGCGCGCACCAACACGTGCCCGGGGGCGCTGGTGTCGGCAAGCTCCAACGATACCTGATCGGTCTCGGCCTCGCCGGCCGCGTGCAGCGCCGGCGAGGCCGCAAGCATTCCTACCGCTAAGGCTGCAATCGCAGCAACCGTAGCCATCCTTCGCATCATCATACCTTCCCTCCTTTGGTTTGAGCGGCCCTGGTTCAACCTGCGAACGACAGGAGCTCGCTCACAATGCCTCACGTCTCAGCGCTCGACACGTATGATTTTTAGCTTGGGTTGCATATTAATGCAACGCGTCGCGTCGTATCAACCCGCCAAATCGGCCGGCATGCTCAAGTTGCCGAGTTTGGGCATCCGCGCCTTACAGCAATTATTCAAATGACGATCCTCGATTAATTTCGTTCGTCTTGGAGCGATAGCAATGTTACAATGGGGCTCCACAGAGACGGCTTACGGAGGAGATACGCTTTGAAGAACGACACGTTACTGCTGCTCGGAGACGAGGCGGTGGCCCAAGGTGCGCTCGACGCCGGAATATCCGGCTTCTACGCCTATCCCGGCACGCCTTCAACCGAGATCATGGAATACGCGCAGACCTCGCGCCAAGCCGCCGAAGGCAAAGTTCACCGCACCTGGTCGGCCAACGAGAAGACCGCGCTCGAGACCGCAATCGGGATGAGCTACGCCGGCAAGCGGGCGATGGCGATGATGAAGCACGTTGGGCTGAACGTCGCCGCCGACGCGTTCATTAATGCCGGGCTCACCGGCGCCAACGGCGGGCTTATCGTTACGGTTGCCGACGACCCGAGCATGCACAGCTCGCAAAACGAGCAAGACAGCCGCTTTTTCGGCAAGTTCGCGATGGTTCCGATCCTCGAACCCAGCAACCAGCAAGAAGCCTACGAGATGTGCTTCGAGGGGTTCGAGCTCTCGGAACGCTACGACACACCGGTGCTCCTGCGCCTCACCACGCGTATCGCGCACAGCCGCGCGGGCGTGGCACGCAGCGCCCAGCGCCCCCAGCATGAGATTACCCTGCCGGAAGACAAGCGCCAGTTCGTGCTGCTTCCGGCGATCGCGCGCAAACGCTACAAGACGCTTCTCGGCCGCCAGGACGCGTTCGAGCAGGAAGCGGCCGAGTCTCGTTTCAATAAGTACTTCGAGGGCTCAGACAAGAGCCTCGGCATCATCGCGTGCGGCATTGCGTATAACTACGTGATGGAGAACTACCAAGACCAAGGCTGCCCGCATCCGCTGTTGAAACTCTCGCAGTACCCGATCCCGCGTACACTCGTTGAGCGTATGGTGGATGAGTGCGGCGCGGTCTTGGTGGTTGAGGACGGTATGCCGGTGGTTGAGGAGCAACTTCGCGGCCTGCTCAACCGCGGCGCAACGGTACGCGGGCGCATGAGCGGCGAGCTGCCGCGCGACGGGGAGCTCAACCCTGCAATCGTCCGCGCCGCGCTCGGGTTCGAGACGCAGCCCGGCGGCAGCGTACCGGAGGGCATCGTGCAGCGCCCGCCCGCGCTCTGCGCCGGGTGCAGCCATATAGACTCGATGAACGCAATCAACGCCGCGATTCGTGACGTCTACGGCGACGGGCGCGTGTTCTCCGATATCGGCTGCTACACGCTCGGCGCGCTGCCGCCGTACAACGCGATCAACAGCTGCGTCGATATGGGCGCCTCGATCACGATGGCGAAAGGCGCCGCCGACGCCGGGCTCACTCCCGCGGCCGCGATCATCGGCGACTCAACCTTTACGCACAGCGGAATGACCGCGCTCCTCGACGCGGTGATCGAGAACACCAACATGATCGTCTGCATCCTCGACAACTCCACCACCGCGATGACCGGCGGCCAGTACAGCCACGCCTACGGCAGGCTCGAACAGATCTGCGCGGGGCTCGGTGTAGATCCCGACCACATTCGTACGCTGCGACCCACGCGAAAGACCCACGACGAGTTCGTGCAGATCATCAAAGAAGAAGTGGCCTACGAGGGCGTATCGGTCATCATCCCGCAACGCGAATGCGTTCAGACCCAGGCGCGGCGCGCAAAACTCGCCAAACAAGGAGCGTAAGCGATGCGACTAGACATCATTCTCGCCGGTGTCGGCGGACAAGGAATTCTCTCGATCGCGACGGTGCTCGGTTACGCCGCGGTTGAGTCCGGTTTGCAGCTCAAACAGGCCGAGGTACACGGCATGAGCCAACGCGGCGGCGAGGTGCAGTCGCACCTGCGCATCTCGGACAAGCCGATCTATAGCGACCTTATCCCGGCCGGCGCCGCCGATATGATCCTCTCGGTGGAGCCGATGGAGAGCCTACGCTACCTGCCGTTTCTCTCACCCGAGGGCTGGCTCGTGACCAACACCACGCCGTTTCGCAATATCGACAACTACCCCGAGCTCGATCGCGTGCTCGAGGAGGTGAAACGGGTACCCAACCATGTTTCGATCGACGCCGATGCGATCGCCAAGGAGCACAATAACGCGCGCGGTATGAACATGGTGATGGTCGGCGCGGCCTCGGTCTTTATCTCACTTGAGTTCGAGAAGCTGCAGGACGGCATTCGCTACATCTTCAGCCGCAAGGGCGATGACGTAGTGGAACGCAACCTTGCCACGCTGCAGGCCGGGCGGACGTTCGCGGAACAGGCACGTACCACGGCGCAACGGTAGAGCCTGCGATGATTGTACCTGAGTTGATTCGGCCGGCCTCTATCGCGGTGGTCGGCGCAAGCGGTAACACACAGAAGCCGGGAGGGAAGGTTCTCGCCAATCTACAGGCGGGCGCATTTGCGGGTCCGCTGTACCCGGTTAACCCCAAGGAACGCACGGTGCAGGGGCTCGAGGCGTACGCCTCGGTAGAGGAGCTCCCTTCGGTTGAGCTCGCGATCCTCGCGATCCCGGCCAAGCTCTGCCCCGAGACGGTGCGAATCCTCGCGGAACGGAAGGGCACGCGCGGCTTCATTATTCTTTCGGCCGGCTTCAGCGAGGAAAGCGAGGCAGGCGCCGCGCTCGAGCGTAAGATCGTCGAGATCGTCTCGGCGCACGACGGGGGGCTCATCGGGCCCAACTGCATCGGGGTGCTTACGCCGCACTACAACGGCGTGTTCACCACCCCGATCCCGACCCTCGAACCGCAGGGCTGCGACTTCATCTCGGGATCCGGCGCCACCGCGGTGTTCATCATGGAGGCCGGAATTCCGAACGGCCTCACCTTCGCACAGGTGTTCTCGGTAGGAAATAGCGCCCAGATCGGCGTTGAGGAGGCGCTTGAGTACCTCGATGAGAACTTCGATCCTGCCGAGAGCTCGCGGGTGAAGCTGCTCTATATCGAGAGCATCAGCAGGCCGCAGAAGCTTCTAAAACACGCGCGGTCGTTGATCTCCAAAGGATGCCGAATCGCGGCGATAAAGGCCGGCTCGTCCGACGCCGGCAGCCGCGCCGCGAGCTCGCACACCGGCGCTCTCGCGGGCTCCGACGCCGCGGTAGACGCGCTGTTTGAAAAAGCGGGAATCGTACGCTGCTACAGCCGCGAGGAGCTCGCCGGCGTCGCGGCGGTTTTGCGGCTTCCACGCCTTCCGGGCCCGCGGCTCGCGGTCATCACCCATGCCGGCGGCCCGGCCGTGATGCTGACCGACGCGCTGAGCCACGCAGGGCTCGAGGTTCCGTCGCTCAGCGCGCCTGAGAACGAATGCGCCGCGGCCGCCGAGGAGCTCCGCGAGGCGCTCTACCCCGGAAGCTCCACCGCGAACCCAATAGATTTTCTTGCGACCGGCACCGCCGAGCAGCTCGGCACCATCATCGAGTACTGCGAAACGCGCTTTTCCTCTATAGACGCAATGATCGTGATCTTCGGGAGCCCCGGGCTGTTCGGGGTTGAGGAGGTCTACGAGGTCCTCCGCGAGAAGATGCGCTCGGGAACGAAGCCGATCTACCCTGTACTCCCTTCACTCATCAACGCAAAGAGCGAGATCGAAGGCTTCTTGAACGCCGGCGGCATCAACTTCCCCGACGAGGTCACGCTCGCGCGCGCCCTCGCGCGCGTGTATCACGCCGAGCGGCGGTCCGCCGGGTCACTCGCCGGGACGCCCGCCGAGGCGCCCAACGCAGCCGGCGGCCTCGGGGAGCTCCGGATCGACAGGGACGCCGCCCGCACCGCGCTCGCTTCGGTCGCCGACGGGTACACGTCGCCTGAGACCACCGCTGCGCTGCTCGACGCCGCCGGCATCGCACGCGCCCGGGAGCACACCACCACAGACCGCGCGGGCGCCGTCGCGGCCGCGCAGGAGCTCGGCTTTCCGGTAGTGATGAAGGTAGTAGGGCCTATTCACAAATCGGACCTCGGCGGTGTGGTCACCGGTGTCTCCGACACCGAGCGCGTCGCAACGGAGTTTGAGCGCTTGATGCGGATCGAGGGAGCCGTGGGCGTACTGCTGCAGCCGATGCTCGAAGGCCTCGAGCTGTTCGCCGGCGTGATTCGCGAGCCCTCGTTCGGCCACATGATCGTCTGCGGGCTCGGCGGAATCTTCGTTGAGGTGTTCCATGACGTCAAGACGCTGCTCGCGCCGGTAACCGAAGCGGAGGCGCTCGGGGCGATTCGCTCGCTGCAGGGCTATCCGCTTATACAGGGCACGCGCGGGAGCGCCGGAACCGACGAGAGGCGGTTCGCCGAGACGGTGGCGCGGCTTTCGGCCTTGGTACAGACCGCACCCGAGATCGCCGAGCTCGATCTCAACCCGCTGCTCGCAAACCGCGAGCACATCACTGCGGTAGACGCACGAATTAGAATCGAGCGCAGCTCGGCGGTAAGCTGAGCGCAGCGGTAGGCTGAGCGAAGGAGGACAGTATGGGCGGCACAGAGCGAAACACCCCTATCACCGCCGAGGTGGTACGGAGAAAGATCGAGGAAAGCGGTCTCACGAAAATGGGGACGGCCGGGATCCGTGAGCTCGTACGACTCGTGCACGAGATAGAGCAAGAGACCGGCGAGCGCTACATCAAGATGGAGATGGGCGTGCCGGGTTTGCCGTCGCCGCAGGTCGGCATCGACGCGCAGATCGAGGCGTTGCGCAGCGGTACGGTTGCATCAAAGTACGGCATGATCGACGGCTTGCCCGCGCTCAAGCGCGAGGCGTCACGCTTCGCAAAACTGTTTCTCAACATAGACCTCGACGCCTCCGGCTGCGTGCCGACCGTCGGCGCGATGCAGGGCGGGTTCGTGGCGTTCATGGTCGCAAACCGAAACAACCATTATCGAAAAGGCACGCTGTTCATCGATCCGGGCTTCCCGGTACAAAAGCTGCAGTGCAAGGCGCTCGGGCACGAGTACGAAACCTTCGACGTCTACGACTATCGCGGCGAAAAACTCCGAGATAAGCTCGAGTCGCACCTCAAAACCGGCCAGGTTTCCTCGATCCTGTACTCAAACCCCAACAACCCCACCTGGGTCTGCCTGACCGAGGACGAGCTGCGCACCATCGGAGAGCTATCACGTGAGTACGACGTGACGGTGATCGAGGACCTCGCCTACTTCGGGATGGATTTCAGACACGACTACTCAAAACCGGGTGAGCCGCCGTATCAGCCTACGGTTGCACACTACACCGACAACTACATTCTCTTGCTCTCCACCTCCAAGGTCTTCAGCTACGCAGGCGAGCGCCTCGGGGTGATGATGGTCTCGGACCGGCTGTTCAACCGCCGCTACGATGACCTCTTGCGCTACTATACCACCGACAAGTTCGGCCACGCCTTGATCTATGGCGCGCTCTATACCCTCACGGCCGGCGCGAGCCACTCGGCGCAGTACGCGGTTGCGGCGATGCTGAAGGCCGCGAACGACGGTGAGTACAACTTCGTTGAAGCCGTTCGCGAGTACGAGAAGCGCGCCTCGATCATGAAGCGCCACTTCGTCGAGAACGGCTTTCGGATCGTGTACGATACCGACCTCGACACCCCGATCGGCGACGGATTCTACTTCACGCTGTCTTACCCGGGAATGAACGGTGACGAGCTCGCCGAGGAGCTCTTGTACTACGGCGTCAGCGCCATTGGGCTCGAAACCACCGGTAGCGAGCACACCGAGGGCCTGCGCGCCTGCGTCAGCCAGTTCAGTCT
>SLBH01000162.1 GCA_007126415.1 Spirochaetales bacterium | reverse complement strand
TCGACACCAATGGAAGAGAGTCTGCGAGCTTTGGAGGATCTGGTTCGCGCCGGTAAGGTTCTCTATCCCGGTGTGAGCAACTGGGCGGCGTGGCAGATTGCTACCGGCCTGGGTATAGCGGAGAAGCGTAACTGGAGTCCAATAGCTAGTGTCCAGCCAATGTATAATCTGGCGAAGCGGCAGGTTGAGGTAGAGGTGTTGCCTCTGGCCCGTGCTAGAAATCTGAGCGTAATCACGTACAGCCCAATCGCCGGAGGACTGCTCTCCGGAAAGTACAAGCGCGCATCAGGACCTGCTACAGGACGGCTGATTGATAACGACATGTACGTAAAACGTTACGGTAGCGACTTTTACTTTGACCTTGCCGAGCGCTTCTCCCGGCATTGTGAAAGTCGTGGACTCCATCCGGTTACGGTTGCCGTAGCCTGGATAATGGCGAATGACGCTGTGACCGCGCCGATCGTTGGAGCGCGCAACCAAGAGCAACTCGAGGCTTCTTTGGCAGCAGCCGACCTGGACATGAACCAGGAGTGGTACGATGAAGTCTCGGCGCTCTCCCCGGCACCGCCGCCGTACCACGACCGCAGCGAGTCCGTGGGGTAGCCACTATATCAGCCTGATTCATATCGGCCGCCAATACACCGCTGCCCCGCTGTAAAGCTTGGCACCACCCACAAGACTCCTGTCACCAAGTAGACTTTCTTGAGGCTTACTGCCGGAGAGAACGAGTTCGAGTTGCAGGGTTTTCGTGAGTTCTCATACGGATCGATACGGTTGATAGTGGTCACCCGGACGCCAACGGTAGGTCCGGGACTCGGTGGATGCCTCAACGATACTACGCTCGGTCGGGTCTGTCTCCGACTCAGTGATCCGTTGAGTTTGCCCGATGGCTTCTATTTCGACAAAGTTTCGCCGGCCTAATTTTCGAAAGAGCCTCGATATTTCAAAAACCCACAAACTGAGCCCGCAATTTTTCGCCAATTTTTTCGCCAAAGCCCTTGACTGAATCCGCGAGCGGTGCAATAGTTGATACCAGAATGATTGGAGTACGAAATATTCCGATTAGGAAGTTTCGTTTAGATATTAATTTTACAAGGAGCGTATCACTATGGCAAAAGCGAATAGTTATCTTTTCACTTCAGAATCCGTCAGCGAAGGGCATCCCGACAAGCTGGCAGATCAGGTTTCGGATGCGGTTCTGGACGCCTGCTTGGCCGAAGACCCTAACTCGCGTGTCGCATGCGAAACCTTTACCACCACCGGCATGATTATGGTCGGCGGCGAGATCACCACTGAAGCGAGTCTCGACATTCAAGAGATCGCCCGTGAGGTTGCACGCGATATTGGCTACACCGATCCTGCTTACGGCCTCGACGCCGACAGCATGAGCGTGATGAATACCTTGCACTCGCAGAGTCCCGATATCTCGCAAGGCGTGAGCGACGGCGAGGGACTCTATGACGAGCAGGGAGCCGGCGACCAGGGCATGATGTTCGGCTACGCCTGCACCGAGACCCCGGAGTTGATGCCGGCGCCGATCATGCTCTCGCACCAGATTCTGCAGCACGCAGCGAAGATCCGAAAGAACGGTTCGATTCCTTGGTTGCGACCGGACTCCAAGAGCCAGGTTACGATCGAGTACGTCGACCAGAAACCGATCCGTATCGACAGCGTCGTTGTTAGTCATCAGCATGACGATGAGGTCTCGTACGACGAGATCAAGCAGACCGTTATCGATCAGATCATTAACCCGGTTCTCGAGCGCACCGGTTTGCTCGACGACAAGACGAAGTACTACGTGAACCCCACCGGTCGTTTTGTGGTCGGCGGGCCCCACGGAGACAGCGGTCTCACCGGACGCAAAATCATAGTAGACACCTACGGCGGTATGGGCCGGCACGGAGGCGGAGCATTCTCGGGCAAGGACTCGAGCAAGGTAGACCGCTCGGCCGCGTATATGGCCCGCTACGTTGCCAAGAACCTCGTGGCCGCCGGCGTTGCCGACCGTGCCGAGGTGGCGTTGGCGTACGCGATCGGCGTACCGTTCCCGGTTTCGGTTCGAGTCGATACGTTCGGAACCTCCAAGATTCCCGAGGCGAAGATCGCCGAGGCGGTTCGGGAAGTATTCGACCTTCGGCCTGCCGGCATCGTCGAAACTCTGCAGCTCAAGCGGCCGATCTTCCGTGAGACCTCAACCTATGGACACTTCGGGCGCAGTGAGCCAACCTTCACCTGGGAGCGAACAGACAAGGTTGACCAGATCTCGCAGATTCTGGAAACCAAACCGTTGGCCCTGGAGGAGATTGCATGGGCGAAAAAGTAGCGGTATACGGCATTGGTAATCCGTTGATCGACGTCACGGCGCAGGTCGAGGACGGCGATATCAGTGCGCTTGGATTGAATAAAGGCGCGATGCAGTTGATCGACACTGCACGCGGCAACGAGATCCTGGCGCACATTCAACAACACGAAAAAACCTATTCCTGTGGGGGAGCGTGTCCGAACACCAT
>SLBH01000266.1 GCA_007126415.1 Spirochaetales bacterium | reverse complement strand
GCATCTCGTATCTCACGATCGAGCTCCGCGGCTCGATCCCGCCCGAGCTCCGGCCGTTGATCGGGGAGTGGTTGTTCGGCTGCGACCTCTGCCAGGAGGTTTGCCCGTTAAACGCGGTCGCGGACCCCAGCACCGAACCGGACTTCACCGTCTGGAAGGCCGGGCCGCAGCAGGAGATAGAGGCCGTGCTCGCGATAGAGAACGATCAAGAGTTCGCAGCGCGATTTGCCGGGACGCCGCTTATGCGCGCGAAACGTAGCGGTCTGTTGCGGAACGCTTGTATTGTGGCGGCGAATCGTGGTGCGCGCGAGCTGCTGCCGGCCTTGCGCCGCAGGGCCGGCGACCACGACGCGACTATCGCCGAGCACGCGCGCTGGGCGGTTGATCGCTTGAGCGAGTAATTGCTGAAGCCGGGCGCTCACTGTGGCGCTCACAGCAGGATCGAGCCGATCTCGCGAACTGTGCGCAGTTTGTGGCGCTCGCCGTACTTCTCTATGGCTTCGAGGATCCGTTGGTGAATCTGCGGGTCGATGAAGTTGGCGGTGCCGACCTGCACGGCGGCGGCCCCGGCGAGTAAGTACTGCAACGCATGGTCGGGCTCGAGAATACCGCCCACTCCGATGACCGGGATCTCAACCGCACGGCTCACACGATACACGGCCGCGAGTCCTACCGGAAGCACGGCCGGCCCCGAGAGCCCGCCGGTACCGCCGGGGAGCACCGGGCGCCGATGCTCGGTGTCGATCAGCATCCCGACAAGCGTGTTGATACAGGTGACCGCGTCGGCTCCGCCTTGTTCGGCCGCCCGCGCTATGGTGGTGATATCGGTTACGTTGGGTGTCAGTTTGACGATAAGCGGTTTCTCGGTCAGTGTGCGCAGCTCGGAGGTGAGGCTCTCCACCAAGGCGGGGTCGGTGCCGAGCGCGAGCCCGCCGCACTTCACGTTAGGGCAGGAGACGTTGATCTCCCAGCCCCAGATGCTGTCCTCGGCCGCGAGTGTCTCAACCACGGTAAGGTAGTCGCGCTGCTCGGCGCCGGCGACGTTCACAACCACTGCCGACGGCACGCTTTTGAGAAACGGGAGTTTCTCGCTCGTGAAACGTTCAAGCCCTACATTGGCAAGCCCGATAGAGTTGAGCATTCCCGACGGGGTCTCGACGATTCGGGGAACATCGTTCCCCGGTCGCGACTCGGGTGTAACCGCTTTCGTAAAGAGCGCGCCGATGGTGTTGAGGTCTATCAGTTTCTCGTACTCGCTGCCGTACCCAAAGGTCCCGGAGGCGACGCCGACAGGATTTCTCAAGGTACCGGAGCCGATGCTCACCGTGAGATCTACCATGTCGTCGACCGCCAATCGATGGTGCGTGAATCAAACACCGGCCCCTCGGTGCAGACGCGCGCGTACTTCTCGGGCCCTCGTACGCGCACGGCGCATCCCATACAGGCGCCGACCGCGCACCCCATGGTTTGTTCGAGCGCAACGTGGGCGGTGATCCCGCACTCGAGCGCGAGCCGATGAGTCGCCGCCAACATCGGTTCCGGGCCGCAGAGATACAAAACGCTTTCGCCGCTGTAGTTTGAGATCGAGGTGGTCGCAAGATAGCTGCGCAGCGCCTCCACAACGGTGCCGTGATGTCCGTAGCTGCCGTCGTCGGTGCAGGCAATCACCTCGCCGTACTCCTCGGCAGGTAACGGCGGCAGGCCGCCGGCGCTGCGGGCGCCGATAATCACCCGCGGCGCGGTGGCGTGAGCAATCAGTGTGCGAGCAAGAAAAAGGATTGGGCCGACGCCGATCCCCCCTGCGATCAAAATCGGGCGTGTGTCGGACTCCGGTAACGGAAACGCCGTTCCGAGCGGCGCGAGAACATCGACCGGGTCAAACGGCCGTTTCGCGGCGAGCTGTGCGGTGGCGGTGCCGCGCAACTGATAAATGATGCGAGCCGAGTTGTCGTCACGGTCGAAACGGCTAAACGCAAAAGGGCGGCGCAGCAGCGGCACCGAACTAGCCGCGCTGCGGATAGTGAGAAACTGTCCTGGCCGTGGTACCGGGGCTTCGGCCGGCCAGTTGAACTGCAGCTCATAGAAATCGTCGGCGACCGAGCGATTGCTAAGAACCGGAGTTACGTATCGTGCCATGGACGGCATATCGTGCAGGGTGTCCTCCGCGATTCCAGGATCTCGATCCATTGCTCGCGCGTAATCTGCTGTTTCGTCGCAAGCTCAGTCGTAAAATACTTGATACTGTTGCAGAGCCGCTCAGCAGTTTCGGAATCGAGCGCGTGCTCCATATTGAGCGCGAAGCGCTCAGCTTTTTCGCTTTCAACCATAAGAACGTTTTCTAGGAAACATTGCAAAACCGAGTGCACGCGTTGAAGCTGCTGCGCGATGCGTGTGCCCTCCGTAGTGAGCGTCACAAAAGAGTTCTTCTCGTGCTCAATGAGCCCTTTTTCTTTCAGTGACTTGAGTGCGCCGGTTACCGAGGGCATCTGTACGCCCATCTGAGCCGCGAT
>SLBH01000363.1 GCA_007126415.1 Spirochaetales bacterium | reverse complement strand
TTCGTCGTACCACGCGGGCGAACAGTACGAGCACTACCGGCGCCGGATTCACCCGTTGTACGCCGAAGCCGAGGATTGAGCCGCGGCGGGCAGGCGGCGCAACGATGCCACGGCGGGCGATTATGCGACCATGGACCATGGACCATGCAATGGTGCCGAACTGCCGCCCAATCGCCCGAACCTGTAGCACGATATCAGCGTTCGGCGCCGAGGTGCGCGCCGGCAATTGTTTCGTGTACCGCGCCGCTCGGCGTTAGCCTGCTTTGCTTCAACGCAAGAGTTTCGAGAACGGCTTCGGCCCCGACCGGCGGCGCACGAAACCCGCTGAGCGCCTCGGCCGCGCGCCGGGCCGCGGCGGCCGCAACACCCTTTCGCGCATAGCCGAGCGTAATATGCGGATGAAACGGCTTGTCGTCGGGCGGAAACCCCAGTTCCTCGAGCCGGGCGCTGAGCTCGGCCTGTAGCCCCTCGATGCCCGGGGTGTCGAGGCTCTGCAGACCCGCCCAGTAGACGCGCGGGCGTCGAGCGTGTGGAAAACACCCTCCGCCGGTCAGCCGCACCGAGATCGGATGCGTGTGAGCCGCGAGCGACTGCAGTGTTGAACGGAGACCATCGAGCCTGGTGGGTTCGGTGTCACCAAGAAACTTCAGCGTGATGTGCAGGTTTTCGGAAGGCAGCGCACGGACTGCTTCCCGGTGGCCGGCTGCAACTGCGCGGTCGCGGAGCAGATCGATCTCGGAGAGGAATTGTTTCGGCAGCTCGAGCGATACAAATAGCCGTAGCGTCTCCATATTTGCTATACTACCGCCGATGGACGACCGAGTGAAAGAGCTTGTGCGGCTGGTGCGCTACCACCAAGATAAGTACTACAACGGCGAACCCGAGATATCAGACGCCGAGTTCGATCGCCTATGGGATGAGCTGCGCGCGCTCGACCCTGAGAACGCGGTGTTTCAAGAGGTGGGCCGCGACGACAGCCCCGGCTACACAAAGCGGCGCCACATCATCCCGATGAACAGCCTCGACAAAGCCGCCGACGCCGAACGTTTCTTGAAGTGGGCGCACAAAAGCGGACACGAGCGCTTCATCGTGCAGCACAAGCTCGACGGCGCGAGCCTCGAGCTGCAGTACGACAACGGAGCGTTTCGCTACGGCGTAACGCGCGGGGACGGTACGGTCGGCGACGACATCACCTCCAACGTTCGACAAATGGCGGGCGTGATCGCCGAGCTCGAGGAAGGGTTTAGCGGCGGGGTGCGCGGTGAGGTGATGATGCCGCACGATATCTTCGAGCGCTATTACTCCGACAAAGCGAACTGTCGCAATGCTGCGAACGGCGTGATGAAGCGCAAGGACGGGCAAGGGGCCCGATACCTCACGGTGATGTGTTACGACGCTTGGCCGTCCGGGGAGCGGCGGTTCTTTACAGACGAGGTTACCAAGCTCGCGTGGCTCGAGCGGCAGGGTTTCACGCTTGTGCCGTATCGTGTTTTCGAGGATGCCGAGGAGATCGTAGCGTATCGCGATCAGGTCTCCGAGCAGCGCTCCACGCTCAAGTACGATATCGACGGCTTGGTGGTGAAAGGCGTCCGGATCGACCGCGACGATATGCAGCGCGTGCGACCAGAGCGACAGATCGCGTTCAAGTTCTCGCCGGAGGAAGCGGTGAGTACGCTCCGAGAGGTGCGTTGGAGCGAGTCCGGACACCACTACACCCCGATCGGTATCGTCGAGCCTGTCCGGCTGGCCGGTACCACGGTGCAGCGTGCCAACCTTGCCAACCCGCGTCTCATCGAGAAGCTCGGAATCAAGATCGGCTCGCAGGTCGTGATAACCAAGCGTGGAGACATCATCCCCAAGATAGAGCGAGTGCTCGAGAATCCGGCGAACGCGGGTGAGATAGAGCTCCCGCGCGTCTGCGGCGCTTGCGGCGCCGAGCTTCTCAACGAAGGCACTCGGCTGTACTGTCCAAACCTCGAGTGTCGCAAGAGGCGGTTTCACCGTCTACAGAAATGGATTCAGGTGCTCGAGATCAAGGATCTCGGCGACGTCATTCTCGGTAACCTGTTCGATTCGGGGCGCGTGACCGAGATTCATCACTTATACGATCTCACCGTCGAAGATTTAGTAAGGCTCGAGCGCGTCGGCGAGCCGCTTGCCCGCAAGCTGCTTAGCAACCTCCGTTCGGTACAGGAGCTGACGGTTGCACGGTTCGTAGCGGGCTTCGATATCGAGCATGTCGGTGAGTTGATCATGCAGAAAGTCGTGGCCGCCGGTTACCAAACGCTCGAGAGTATTCGCGACGCATCGGTTACGGAGCTCGCCGAGATAGACGGCATCGGTCCTGCTACCGCCGAGATGATTAGCGCCGGCGTCCGCGAGCTGTACCCCTTGATGCAGCGTGTGCTCGAGACCGGCGTTGTACGCCTGCAACAACCGCACGCCGATGCTCCGTTGCTCGGCACGAGCTTCTGCTTCACCGGTAGCTTGCACAGCCTCAAACGCTCCGAAGCCGAGCGGATGGTGGAGCGCGCCGGAGGGGTCGT
>SLBH01000069.1 GCA_007126415.1 Spirochaetales bacterium | reverse complement strand
TCGGCGACCACCACGCTCAACTGGTCGGGATCATGGCCGCGTTCCGCGAGCTCGCGGAAGTACTCGGTCGAGAGGTCGAAAGCCGCAACATCACCGCCGCCCGAGAGATACAGCGAGCCATTGCGCAGCAGCAGCGCCGGAGACTCCGACTGAGACGCATCAAAGCGCAGCGTATTACGCACGAACTGAGCCTTTATTGCATCTGCCCTCTGCGGGTAGTGCTTGTCGTGGTCCTCTCTAGTCTTGAGGTCAAAAAGCTCGCTGCGGTCGAAGGTCACTTTGATGTTCTGATTCTCGTAGAAGTACACGAAGCAACCGCTATCCTCCAGCACATCTCCGGTGTATTGCTGATACCCTTTCGACGGGATCTCGAGATGCTTCAGAAAGCGTTTGAATCGCTCGACGGTCTTAGGGTCGCCAATGTAGCGAAAGTCCGAGGTGTGGGCGAGATCGAGGTTTGCCGGCTCCACTATTGGGCTGCCGGTGATACCGTCGGTAACAACGATTGAGTATACGAGCTCCTTGAGCTCCTCGGGAAACTCAGGCGTGTTACCGATTCGCAGGAACGGTCGGTACTCCGAGCCGTCCTTGCCGAGGTACAGGATGTAGCACTCGGTGTCGATGCGGAATACACGCGCATGTGGTTGCGTAGCAAAGTCTTCCACGGGCACCACCTTGTTTTATAATTCTATCGATTCATGCTACGCTCTACAAGTGCAATATTGCAGCATAAAAGGAATCCAGCAATGATTTTCTGCGAACAAGCCCGACGTAAGTTTATCCCCATCGCGAGCGGCAAAGGCGGCGTCGGGAAATCGATGCTCACCGCCAATCTCGGCATCCTGCTCGCAGCGTACGGCAAGCGCACCGTGGTCGTAGATCTAGACCTGGGTGGGTCTAACCTGCACACATATCTCGGCCTGAAGAATACTCAGCTCGGCATCGGAAACTTCCTGCACCGAAAGGACGTGAGCTTCGACCGCATCCTGCAGGATACCGAGCACCCCAATCTATGGTTTGTGCCTGGTGACGTTCTCGTGTCAGGTACCGCCACCATTACCGCGGCCCAGCGGCGAAGCCTGATTCGGCATCTCGAGAAGCTGGATGTTGATTTCGTGTTGCTCGACCTCGGCTCCGGCGCGCATCACAACGTGATGGATTTCTTCCTCGCCTCTAACTGTGGGGTACTGGTCACCACCCCGCAGTCGCCTTCGGTACTCAACGCCTACGGGTTCTTGAAAAACGCGGTGTTCCGAGAACTGCAGCGGCGCTTCAGCAGTAACAAGAAGATCAGCGAGTACTTGAAATCAATTCAGAACGACAGTAAACCGAACGCAACCCCCAAACTCACCGAGATCGTTGATCGGATCCGCAAGTTCGGCAAAACGCACGGATCGCAAGCCGAAGAGGTGGTGTCGGAGCTCAAACCCTTCGTTGTGGTCAACATGATACGCACGCCCGAAGACTTCACGATCATAAACGGCTTGCGCGAGCTTACCGAACGAAACCTGATGCTCAACCTCGGCTGCCTCGGCGCGCTGTTTCACGATGAAGCGGTGGTACAGTCGCTGCGCGATCAAAAGCCGTTCATTGAAGCCGGCGAGCAGAGCTTCACCGCGGCACAGTTAAACCGCATCGCACAGAAGTTACTCCAGTCCCCGCGCTTCCCCGATATGCCGCTCAGTCTCGAGGAGTACGCCGACTCGTTTGAGCTCGCGCAGATCGAGACCGCCAACGACTTCGAACGCCGTGGAGGCGAGCCGATCTCCGAAGCCGAAACCGCAAGCGGTGTCTCGATGCCGGAAGGTATTCAGGACAGCGATCTCGTTGCTTTGATCAGCGCCCAGAAGCAGGAGATAGAAGACCTTAAGACCACCATTCGAAACCTCACCCTTGGCGGGCAGGGGCCGCTGGGCGGGCAGTCGGGCTTCGGCCGACAGTGAACCGGCGGCGGGTCCCGCGACACGGGCCACCCGCCGCGTCGTTTCAGCTCAGTAGAAGATCGCCCCGACCGGCAGCCCGAGCGCGAACCTCGGGGTAGTCTGCAGGTTCTTGCACCGGATGAAACCGTCGGCAGCACACCTTTGCACGGGACTGCGGGTTTCCGCCGGTAATCACCAGCCCAATCCGTCGACAAAAAAACTTGACAGCACTCGAGATTGCGGTGAGAATAACCTATGTTTTACGATAAGAACGGATGTTCACATAGTAAAACACACTGGCGCGGCTACGGCAATGTCAACTTGACACAGACTACCGCTCACAGTACTCTAAGTTGCTCTTCAGCGCACGCTCGTAGAGCAGGGAAAAACCCCAAAGTGCGTCAGCCAGAACGGTTCGTTCCAGCAGACATTCTCCCACGCAAAAGCCGCACAGCCCAACTATCGCACACGCCCAAGCCCAGTCACACACCAACAACAAGGAGGTGCACCAGCGAGAAACACGTAGCGCACGTATCCGATATGTTGTGCAAGCATATGAATAGTTTTGTCGTTACTCTGCAACAAAATACCTTAAAGGGGGTGTTCTTATGAAGAACAAATGGTTGGTT
>SLBH01000298.1 GCA_007126415.1 Spirochaetales bacterium | reverse complement strand
GAACAGCCGGTGAGCGTAGTCCGAATCAACACGACGAGCTCTCGAGCCACTTGTATGCGGCGCTGCTCGACGAGCTCGCTGCAGCCGGAATACGGACCAACGCGGTGGCCGATGCGCCGGTGGAGTCCTCGCGGCTGATAGAGTTGGCATCGGCAGCCGGCTACGAATTTGCCCTTTCAAGCTACGTCGTTCGCGACCGCGGGCGGCTTGGTATGGGGCTGAATGTGTACGAAACCGGCGACGGATTTAACGTTGCCGGGCGCAACGCAGCAGGCTCATCCACACTCGCGTTAATCCGTGCTCTGTCACGGGAGATACCTTCGCTCATCGACGAACTCGAAGAATATCGCGCCATGAAGACGCTCGCGGAGACAGCCGCGGTGCGATCCATTGAGTTCCGATGTGAGCTGAGCGACGTAACGATCACGCGCGCCGACGGACGGCGACTCGGTGTTATCAACACTCAACCACTCGAGCTTCACGACACTCCCTATTCGATCGGTCAGACCATCTCGGTTACAGCAACTCGCCCGGGCTATCACGACCGCGTCGTCGAGCACCGCCTGCGCAAGCATACCGAGGTTGTGGAGATCCCGCGGCTTATACCCCGCACCGGTTTCGCAACCGCGATACGCCTGTTTCCGGCGTATTACGAAGGTGCCGGAGCGGCGTTACGCTGGTACCCGATAGCTGATCACGTTTTTGCCGAGCTGTCCGGAGGAGTGTTCTCGGTTAGCTCCGGCACGTCTTTGGCCCGTGAGATAGAACACGAACGCAGCGACGGCGCATCAGATCATTCCCCGTCGATGCAGCTTACCGATATGGGAGTTGCGGTGGGAACGCATCTCTTCGTTGAACCCGGCGGGCTCTTTCGTCCCGGACTGCAGTGCGGCGGCGGAGCAATGCGGGTGAGAAGCAGCGACTGGGACATTACGCTACCGTACATAGCCCCGCTGAACGCCTTTGTTTCAATTGGCCGCCGGCGCGTGCGCGCTCGCGTAGTCTCGGCGTTCCGTTACACGCTAGGAGCCGATACGCTCGATCGCCGTTGGCTTATAGACGACCGTCACACCCCTTACGTGTGGCTCGAGGTGGCGTATACATGGTAACACCGAATGCCTACCCTTTCGCAGCGAACATCCGTGCTGCAGCGTTCTTGTTCGTGTTTTTTCTCGTCGTCGCACCGGCATTTGTCGAGGCTGAAGGAACTTCTACCGGTCGGACGGTTCTCGATCTTCCCGACCACCGCCCCCGTAAGGTGGTGCTAATGGTCGAGACGTCGGACTCCACTTTATCCGAGCGCGTCGGCGTTCTGGGTGAAAGCCTCCTATCCGCGGTAGCGCGACTCCGAAGCGATCTGCTTGTGCGACGGGTCGAGGCCGAAGGACAAGACCCGGAATACGTTGCGAACCTGTACGGGGCCGACGCGTGGATAACGGTGCAGCTGAGGTCGGGTTCTGAGAATACGGGCGTGATAACCGTGATCTATCGTGTTGGGGACGTAATCCGCGGCACCGAACTGTCCGATTCGTACCACGCACCAATGGTAGGGGTTCGTGATCTTCATGAGCGCACCTGGCTCCCGGTCTTGACCACAGTGAACGAAGCCGTTCCGGCGAGGGGCACGTTCAAAACCCTTACCGTCAGCGGTGTTCCGGGTACGCGAATCGTCGTGCGGCCGGATGCGGTTCTGGAACTCGATGAGGACGGGCACGCTTCCCTACAACTTCGAACCCCCGGTGATTACACCATTGAGGCCCACAAGGCCGGGTACCGGACGATAGAGAAACGTGTCTCGCTCGATCGTTCAACGCACCTCAAATTAGAGCAAGAGACCGCGCCGATCGCATTCGCGGCGGTGTCGCTGTTTAATGCACAGTTTTTGGAGCTCTCAGGCGGCTGGATACCGCGTAGAAGGGACTGGTACGTGGGAGCGTTCGCCACCTTTTTCCAGGCCGGGATCGCTTTGCGCGATCGCCTCGATCAGGAAGATCGCGAAGCACTGATCTCGGTGCCGTTAACGCACGTTGGATTCACTTCGGGATACCGTTTTGGAACAGACGCACGCCGCACACGCGGATACTTGGGTCTTCAGGGATTCTTCAGAGTCTCCGCCGGCGACGACGCGGTTTCCCTCGAGTCCAGGGCCCCGGTCGGCTTCGCAGCGAATATCGGTTTCGAACACCGCACATTCACCGACGGTGCATTCTTCGCCGAATGGATGCCGACCGCCTACCCTACCGACCGGCGCGTGAGCGAAGACGAGTTTTACGACGGCGACCCGGGCGTCATCGCGATTCCCACCCAGGTAGCTCTGCTTGAACTTAGCCTCGTCCGCCTCGGATATCGCCACCGGTTTTAACTCGACGACCGATCAATGGCGCCACTATGACTCGTCGACAATCGCGCGCAAAGCCTCGAGTAACTCCTGAATCTTCGGATCGGCACCGGCGAGCGTCCGATCTATGTACGCGCGCCGCTCTTCACGCGCCCCCATCGCAGCGACCGCGGACATGATATAAACCGCCTCGTCGAGTCCGTCCTCACGCCCCGCGTCGAAATGCGCGTCCTGATAGCGGGCCACGCGCTCGGCGAGCCCGGGCAGCACCTGTGAGAACTCCTCAGACGACAGAGCGTCGTGCAACACGCGCCGACCGGCAAGCACAACCTGTGGGTCGGCTCCCGAGGCGTTCGGTGTGCGCTCGCGAACCTCCTCGTAGCGCGATTGTAGATCCCGTACACGACGCTCGAGGTCTCGCAAGCGCTCGAGCTCGGCATAATCCACCTCGGAGCCGGGCGGGAGCGAACCCATAGCAGCCCCGCGCTCCAAGCCTGCAACCTCGGCCGATAGCTCCGCTACACGCTCCTCGAGCTCAGTTACTCTCTCTTCGGACTCATGAGTCAACCGATCAACGAGGCGCGAAACGCGCCCCGCAACCTCGTCGTGAAACCCAACATACTGATGCTCGCGCAACAGTCGACCTAAGTCAGAGGCGGCTGCTGTATAATCCGACCTGGCGAGCGCCGCGTCGGTCGAAGCCAATAATTCCCGCGCGAGTCCTTCGGAAGCCGCGGCACGCCGCTCCCGCTCCTCGGCAAACCCGGCCTCTCGAAGCGCCGTCACAAGAGCGGTTTGAGCAGGACGTTCCAACTCAAGTCCGTCCGAGATACCCTGCAACGACTCAGCAAACAAGACGAGTGCCTCCGTGGCGTTTCCGCCTTCCGCAGCCCGCACAGCTGCTTCACGTGCTTCGGCTAAGCTACGCCGAACTTCGCGCTCGCGCTCGAGTTCTCGATCGAGAATCAGCTCATGTGCATCGAAGAGCTCGGGCATTAACGTAAGCGCATCCCGATAGCCCTCCTCAGCGCGTTCCACCTCGCCGGCTTCCCAGGCAGCATCGGCTTCGCGCGTGGCCTGCTCGATACGCTCGACAAGCCCCGCAACATGCGCGTCGATGGCTCCAGTATCGCTGTCGAGCATCGCCTCGAACCGGTCGATCACGAAGCGATCGATCGCTATACGCTCATCATCACGAGCAGCCTCAACACCCGGTGAGTTCATCAATGCTCGCAGATCCTCGAGTTCGGCCCGAGCCGCGGGCACATCGCCGGCGCGATAGGCATCTTTAAACGCGTGATATAGTCCGGATATCTGCGCCTCAATCTGTTCACCACGGCGCGTCTCGCCGCTCAGCCGCGCTAACTCTCCCAACGCCGCCTCGAGCTCCTGATCGTCTGCCGCTGCAAGTTCCCGTCGACGTTCGGCCGCTTCCCGTTCTATTTGCTCTCGCTCACCGGTGAGTTCTGCAAGCTCACGTTCGAGCCGCGCCTGTAGTTCGGCATACTCAGCCACTAACGTTGAGCGTTCGGACTCTAATTTTGCTCGGTACTGTCGGAGTTCTTCATCGATCGCAGCCTGTCGTTCGCCCTCGTATGCGGATAATCGCCGCTCAATCTCGCTCGGCCCGAACTCCCCGCTATCCTCCAAGCGGACGCGCTCCTCTTCGAGTTCATCCGCGAGCTCGTCCTCC
Source organism: Spirochaetales bacterium (assembly GCA_007126415.1). GTDB lineage: Bacteria > Spirochaetota > Spirochaetia > DSM-27196 > SLAA01 > B1Sed10-166. The sequence goes on along the minus strand of SLBH01000298.1, from coordinate 5,931 downwards.
AGTTGTTCTCGCCGCTCTGCAACCAATACTTGAGCTGCGTCCGCCTCGCTCACACCATCGCGTTCCAACGCCGCGAGCCGCGCCTGCACATCGGCTATTTCGCCCTCTTTCGCGGCAAGCTGTACCTCAGTTTGACGCCTCACCTCTTCCAACAGACGCCCCTCGGCGCTTGTTAACTCCACCGCGCCCTCGGAACGTTCCGTAGCGCGCTGGATTTCAAATAGTGCCGATAACCCCGCGACTCCCCCAACGAGTAGAAGCACGGCTCCCAGGTTCACAAGCACCGGAAATAGTACTCCTCGCCGCCCCTGCGTCACCTGCAGAAGTTCCGGAGTGACATCAAGACGATTCTCTTGCGACACATGCTCAATTTCGCGGCGCAGCTCTTCCTGATCTGCCGCGGAAATGCCGGACACTCGGCTTTCAGCGACCTCGCCGCCTAGGTGTTGCTGCAAGGCTTTCTCTTGTCGCTTGCCGCCGGCACGATGTAACAGTGAACCCATTACTCCATAGTATAATCGCGTAATGCGGGAAAACACCAGGGGCTCACGTCGATACATCGATTAATTTGTCGAACTGGACTGAATTGTGCTTGAAATCATTGTGTGAGTGGTGTAGCCTATGGAGTAAGGTACTATAGTCGCGAGTAACAACGGGATGGCGGCCGTGTTCGTTCGAGTGTTTCAACGGTTTTTCTTTTCGCTCTTAGTGGTGGTGTTTGTAGGTACGTTCACTGGCTGCTACTTACCGGCGGGCAGCTCGGCACTTCTCGGTGAAGAAAGCGTCGCAAGCAGGTCCGAAGCCGACGATCCCGACGATCCCGACAGTGGAACCGAGGATAACCCGCATGTGGTCGGCTCGGCGGAGCAGCTTGTTGAGCTGCTGCAGTCCGACGATCTTAGCCTCGACGCTCACTACGTGCTCAACGCCGATATTGATCTCTCGGATCACGACGACTGGAAACCGATCGGCAGCGCAGCGGAGCCATTTACCGGCAGTTTTGACGGAGGTGGGCACGTAATACACGATCTGGAGTTCGAATCGACAGACCACGATGAGATGGGGTTCTTCGGTGTTGTTGCTGCAGGCGCACTGATACAATACGTCGGTATCGAGGACGCTGACTTAGAAGACAATACGCACAGAAACCACAGGGGACTGTTAGCCGGGATTAACTACGGGACTATTAGGTACAGCTTCGCCACCGGCTCGGTGGAAGGCAACTACGCAATCGGCGGCTTGGTCGGAATCAACGAAGGCACCATCGAAAAATCCTATGCCTTAGTCGAAGTCTACGGTAACAGCGCCGTGGGAGGCCTTGTGGGCGTTAACCGCGGGAGCGGACGAATCACCGTGAGCTATGCTGCCGAGGAGGTCGAGACCTGGAATGAGGGTGAGAACGAAGGTGCCCTCGTCGGTTCTAATGAGTGGCATCACGGTGAGCAGCCCGAGGTTACTAAATCGTTTTTCGATCAAGAAATCAATCCCGGAATGGTCGGCGTTCGCGGCGACGACGGCAACGTAGAGGTCACCGGACTTACCACCGACGAGGCCACCTCACCGGAGATCTTCATCGAAGGCGGATTGCTGGAGGATTACGGATTTGATTTCGAGAACACGTGGGACATTGATTCCAACTGGAATGAAGGCTATCCATTCTTGCGCGCCGTCCCTCCTGAGTAGCGGACCTCGATTCAACCGGCCGACAAACGTGAAATGAGTATAGGTTCGTGTTACCATATAGATAGAAAGGGCTATCTTGGAACTCGAGGCAAGAACAGAGGTCATGTGCGATAGCATAACGGTTTCGCCGAGGCGGTCACGGGGCATGTCAAATAAGGTGTTCTTAGTTACCGTGTCGATCGTAGTACTTGGCTTCGGCGCGTGTTATATGCCGGCCGGTTTTGCCACGGGCGAACTTTCCAGTCTCGCAACTTCCGGTTACGATTGGGTCGCCGGAGGTTCACTGTTCGACCCGGATTCGGAGGACATCTGGGATGACGAAGACGAGCTCAAGTCACTCGAAGAGCTTGGCTATGAGCTGAGCGACGAGGCGAACTTCATGCTCGTGGAGGACGGTGACGGCCGGATCGTGATTCGCTCCGATCACGGAAACGGCGAGATGTCGCTCAGTTCACCGCGTTTCGACCCACCAATAGAGCGCCCGAACCGTGAAAGCATTAAGCTCGAGTTCTGGTACAGGGCACTTGATGAGCAACCGCACCAGGGCGAAGTGACGATAACGCTCAATGACGAATACAACGAGCCGGTATACGAGGTGGAGTACGCGTTTACCAAGAACACGCTCAAGCTTCGCGCCCCGGATGTGGCGGATTTCGACGAGTTCGTACTCGAAGAGGACGTGAATCTCGCGTATGGCGATGACAGCCCCTGGGTGAAAATCCGGGTGAGGTTTACGGGTGGGTCAACCAGCGAGATGGAGCTGGAGTACGTGCCCGAGGACGAAGACGCGTACCTCAGCGCCGACAAGGAGTTCGCGGAACCGGAGGCCACCAGCAACACAACGATCGCCTCGTATTCAGTTACCCACGACTCCAAACCGGACGAAGACTTTGAACTGACCGAGCTTACGGTGGAGTACCTCCAGGAGTAAGCGTTGTCGCCATTTCTGCATCGGTAGCAGCACCACGCGTATCCCTCGCAAACACGTGTGTGACGCGCGCTCGGTCCATGCAGGCCATGCCTACGGAGCCCGGCACTGCATACCGCGACCACCGAGTTTTGGACCCACGCTAACGGCCTCATCCACTGCTATCAGCACCGTCAGGCGCTATTCGCTCGTTAAACGGGTGTTGTTGATTCGATGAGTTAACCGTGGCCCTATCCACCACCACGCAGTTTCGTCCGGCTCTCTTAGCCGCGTACAAGGCTGCGTCGGCGGCCTGCACCAGCGAAACGGCGTGCTCATCACTGGGGATCACACCGGCTACGCCGACGCTCACCGTGACACCTACACCGTTGACGCCGAGCTCCGCGTTCTCTACAGCACGCCGTATACCTTCACCCACGCTTAGCGCGCCTTCACGATCGGTTTGATACAGCACCACCACGAACTCTTCACCACCATAGCGCGCCACAAAGTCGGTACTGCGGTTTACCTGAGCCCTCATCGCGGCCGCAACCCGTGCAAGCACGCGATCACCCTGTACGTGCCCATAAATGTCGTTGAAATCCTTGAACCGGTCTATGTCTACCATGAGAAGTCCTAAAGGAGTCTCGGCTCTTCTGGCGCGGTTCCACTCGGTCTTGAGCGTTTCATCGAAATAACGGCGATTGAAGCAATCGGTGAGCGCGTCGCGAACGCTCAAACGCTCGAGCTCTTCATTCGCAACCGCAAGTTGCGATACAGCGTGGTTGAGCTCCTTGTTCTTATCGGCAAGGATGCGGGCATCGCGGGCACGCACTATGCTGTACACAACCAGCACCGACGCCACAACATACAAGATGATCGCCCACCACCGCGCATACCACGGCGCCACAACCCGAAGCGCGAGGGTTGCCGGCGTCTCGCTCCATACGCCGTGGGCGTTGGCCGCCAAAACCTCGAGCCGATACTCGCCGGCCGGAAGATTGGTGTACGAGGTGAAATTGCGCGCACCCACATCAACCCAATCATCGTCGAAACCTACCAGGCGATACCGATACGTGTTTCGATTCGGCGCTTCAAAGTCGAGCGCTGCGAACTCAAACTCCACGAAGGTGTCGGACGGCCCGAGTTCAACGGAGGCATCATTGAACGAAAGACGTCCTTCGGCGATTGAGTGTTGAAACACGCGTACATCGGTAATCTGAACCGGGGGTGGAGCGGTGTTACGGTTCGCTCGCGATGAATCGATGCGGGTAATCCCGTGCGACCCGCCGAACAGCAGCGTACCGTCGGGCTCGCGTAACGCCCCGGCGTTAAACTCATTACCGAATAGCCCATCACGCTCGTCGATTGTACGAATCATGCCGGAAGACGGGTCGTACGCGGCAAGCCCCTCCTGAGTACCGGCCCAGATTCTGCCGTCACGGCCCGCGAGCAGGCTCACGATTTTGTTACTTACCAATCCGTCGGCCGCAGTGATGTGGGTAAAGGTTTCGGTGTCAGCGTCGAAGCGATTAATGCCGCCGCCGAGCGTCGCGAACCAAACGCGTTCCGGAGACTCGGGATCCTCGAGAATCGCGCGCACAGTGTTGTTGCTCAGTCCTTGGCGGTTGACCGAGGAGTAGCGAAACGTGGTGAAGGACTCGGTCTCGGGTTCGTAACGGCTGACCCCACCGTTGGTGGCGACCCATATCCGTCCGTCGCTCAACTCCTCGATCGCGTAGATCAGATCGGCGCCGATGCTGTGCGGGCACCCGGCGGCCGCGCAGAACCGGACCGCTTCCTCGCTGTAGGGATCGTAGCGCGTGATGCCGGACTGATACGTGCCAATCCAGTAGCGCCCTTCTCGATCACGGGTCACGGCGTAGATGATCTTGTCTGTAAGAGGATGCTCCTGAAAGACCTCGTCCCAGTCTTCGAAACGGTCGGGGTCGCGCCGAAAGCGTTGCAACCCGCCGTTGGTGCCTACCCAAATGGAGCCGTCGATATCCTCCGTAATGGAGTTCACGATATTGTCGGCCAATCGGGGCGTACCGGCGGACCCGGACTCGGACTCGGCGCGGTAGATCTGCCACTCATCGCTTTCGGGATCGAGCCTGCCGAGCCCGCCGCCGTAGGTTCCGGCCCACAACGTTCCGCGACTGTCGCGAAAGAGCTCCGTCACGCGCCCTCGCGGCAGCGAGCCCGCGCGCTCAGAGTCGTGATAGTGAGCGCGAAAGTTTCCCTGTCGAGGGCTCAGAAAATGCAGCCCGCCGCCGTTGGTACCCACCCAGATCACCCCGGAGCGATCCTCGTGAAACGAGTAGATTACCGGGTCGGAAAGGTTGGGCTCGGTTTCCGGGGTGAACTCGTGGGTTTCTCCTGACCTATCGACGGCGAAAAGGCCTCCTCCCCAGCTGCCCGCCCACAAAGAGCCGTCCGAGGCCGCGAGAACCGTGTAGATGGTGTTGGTGCTAAACTGGTGCCGCCTCAGCTCGCCGTGCTTCTCGCTAAACACCACTACACCGCCGTCGTAGCCTTCAACTTCCCAGGTGCCGAGCACCAACACCCCCGATTCTATTTCGTCAATCGCCATTACGTTAGCAGCTTCAAGGTCTTCTATCGGCACCAACTCTTGGGCCTCTTGATCCCAGCGGCTGAGGCCGGCGAGCGAGCCGACCCAGAGCGTGCCTTGTGCATCCAGAAAGAGGTCACGGATGACGTTGTGCCGCGTAGGGATCAATTCGAACGAGCCGTCTTCGCGCATGCGATTGAGGCCGCTCTGGGTTCCCACCCACAGGTCACCGTCAGGGCCGCGGCTGATCGCGATCACAACGTTGCCGCTCAGTGAGTCTTGGCGCTCGGGGTCATGGGTGAACGACTCAAAATCGGAGCTTTCATCGCGATAGCGAGCAAGTCCGGCGTAGGTGCCTACCCAAATGGTGTCGGTTGCGTCGTCGTAGTAGCTTGTCTGTACCAAATCATGCGGCAAGGACGAGGTAACGAACGGTTCATTGCGGAACGTACGAAAGCTGTGTCCGTCGTACTGCACCAGCCCGCTCTGTGTGCCGAACCACATCAGGCCGCGGCGATCCTGGAAGATCGACGAGACCGAGTTATTGGGCAGGCCGTCCGACTGCGTGATGCTGTTGAATCTCGGCCGCTGATTCTCGAGGAAGAAGCCCTCCCCGAACGCGGCGAAAATCGGAAAACTGAGGAAATAGGCGATGAGAACTATTTTTGCAACAGCGAACATTTGCTTGCATTCTACACGAAACTCGAGAAAAGTGACAGAGTGAGCAGCGGATAAGTTCGCTGTAAACGATCACACGATGAAGCCGAAG
>SLBH01000084.1 GCA_007126415.1 Spirochaetales bacterium | reverse complement strand
CCGGTCCGGCCTCGAGCCGATTCAAGGCGCGTTGGACCTCGCGCTCCAGCACCTCTTCCCCACGCTGCTGCAGCGCCGCCACCGTCGGCACCACCCAGCGCGACTCGAGCCACGACAAAAAGCGCGGTAGTTCCTCGTTAACGAGTTTTTCGGCCTGCGCGAGGTGTTCGGTGCGCGCACGGCGGTTCCGTTCGGCGATCTCCTTGAGATCGTCGATCGCATACAGTTTGATCCCCGGCAACTCGGCCGCCTCACGGTCCACGTCGTGCGGCATCGCCAAATCCACAACCACCAACGGCGTGGCGCCGCGCGACTGCGCCGCCCCGTGAAGCGCATCGAGCTCGAGGACTCTCCCCGGCGCCCCGGTAGCGCTAATCACGGCGTCGGCCTCGAGCAGCGCATCGGCCGGCGACTCAAGCGAAACCGTTTCCGGTCGCGGGGCACCGAACCTTGCCACGATATCCTCGGCGAGCGCCTGCATCCGCTCAGCGCTCCGGTTGACGATGGTAACGCGCTTCAAGCCGCGCGCGCGTGCATTCTCAATCGCAAGGCGAGCCATCTCGCCCGCGCCCACAACCACGAGCGACCGCTCCGCGAAGAGCGGCAGCTCGGCGGCGCAGAGCTCCACCGAGAGCGAGCTCACCGAAAGCGGATACCGGCCGATCGAGGTTTCGGTGCGCACGCGCTTGCCGACGCGAATCGCCTGCAAGAACAACTCATTCAAGACCGCGCTGCCGGTACCCGCACCCAAGGCGGCGGCATAACACTCCTTCACCTGTGCGAGAATCTGGTCCTCGCCGAGCGCGATCGAGTCCAACCCGGCCGCGACACGATAAAGATGACGAGCAGCGTGCGTTCGCGTTCTTACGTAAAGCTCCGGACGCAAGGCCTCAACCGAGACGGCGCAGCGGTCGGCGAGGACCGCGGTCAGCGACTCGAGTCCCGAAAGGCGTTCACGGAGGACCGCGTAGATCTCAAAGCGATGGCACGTACTGAGAACCGCACACGACTCCACAGCCGAACTGCGCCGCAGAGCGCGGAGCAAGCCCGCGAACTCATCGCGCGCAGGGGCCGCGCGTTCGCGGAGGGCTTCAGGAGTTGTTTCATGATTCATTCCGACTACAGCGATCAACATCGACTACAGCTATGACCATAACCGAGGAACGCGGAAATCGCAATACTGCCGACGCGGAGCCACGCAGGGCCGACGCGGGACGGGTTTGCCTCGGCAGGACACGGGGTGTATGATCGCCGGCATGAGCTCAGATACAGGCGGTTACCGAGTCACGCTCGCGTTGGTATTTTTCGCAGGGTTCTGCGTCTTCGTTACGCTGTTCACCTCGGTCACCTACCTCCCGCTATACGTTCGCGAGCTCGGCGGCGGGCCGGCGCTCGCCGGCTTACAGAACACGGTGTTCTTTTTCTCGGGTGTGTTGCTGCGCTTCTACCTCGGCCCCCTCGCCGACCGACACGGCCGCCGAACGCCGTTGCTGATCGGCACCGCGGTTTCGGCCACCGCTCCGCTCGCGTTCGCTGCTGCCGGCAGCATCCCGATGCTGTTGCTCGCGCGCGTGTATCACGCGATCGCACTGGGGGCGTTTCTCTCCGCCGCGAGCTCGCTCGTTGCCGACTGCGCTCCGACGGCAAAGCGCGGCGTGTATATCGGCGCGTATCGATTCATCGTAACCTCGACAATCTTGGTGGGCCCGCCGATCGCCGAGTATAGCATCGGCGCGATTGGGTTCCGAGGGTGGTTTTTCGCGAGCTCGGCGGTTCATGCGCTTGCGATCCCCGGCATCGCGCTGATGCGCGTACCACGCCTCGAGAAGCTGCTGCAAAGCGATATCCGAGGGGGGTTCATGCGCGTGCTGCGCACACCCGCGGTAACCGGCGTGCTAAGCGGTATAGCGCTCCTCACGCTGGTCTACAGCGCAATCCTGACGTACCTGCCGCTCTCGGCCGAGAGCGTGGGGCGTACCGCGGGGCCGTACTTCGTGGTGTTCGGCAGCGTGGGCCTCGTGGCTAACCTGGTAGCCGGCGGGCTTTCGGACCGGCTGGGCAGGCGACAGGTAGCGTGGCCGGCGGTGCTCGCGCTCCCGGCCGCGATGCTGCTGCTCGCGATCGACGGACACCCCCTTCCGGTGTTCTTCGCGAGCGCGGCGCTCGGCGGAATCGGGTTCTCGGCCGGACTCGCGGTCGCGGTTGCCTGGCTCGTGGACCTTGTTTCCGACCAACTGAAGGCCACAACGCTTGCGTTGCAGGAAAGTACAATCGATACCTTCATGGCGGTTGGGGCGCTTGTGTTCGGCGCGCTGGTGGAACAGCTCGGCATGGCGAACTCGTTTCTGTATTTCGGCGCAGCGGCGGCGGCAGTGACGCTTGTTCTGGCGCACCGCACAGCTCGAGTCGAGGATCGGCTTCAGCCGTCGGACTCCCGCGTCGGCTCCTCGTAGCTTGGACGCTCTAGGCTGAAGATCTCGCGCACATAGCAGTAACCGGTGCCTGCGAGCCTACCGATTGGACGGAGCGCAGCGAGGTCGATTCTGAGCCGCTCAT
>SLBH01000300.1 GCA_007126415.1 Spirochaetales bacterium | reverse complement strand
GATCAAATCACGGGACTATTCGAGTAGTTACTCCGGCAGCGTTTATGAACCACTGGAGGAGCCGTAATAGGCGCCCGGTGTATGCTTGTGGGTGTATGCTTGACCGGGGGTGAGGCGAGGGCTATGCTTTGAGCATGGACGATCTCGCTACGCTTCGGGCGTTTCACAAGCGACGGGCCACACGGCCGCGCTCCGAGGCCGAGGCGCGGCGCCGCGCGTTTGAGACCGAGCTTCCGAGGCTTGTGGAAGGTATCCTCGCGGCGGATCCTGAGGTTAGAAGCGTGACGCTGTTCGGCTCTTTGGCTCAGCCCGGCAAGATTCCGGTGCGTGATATCGACCTCGCGCTCGACAGCCCAGAGTTTTTGCGCGCCGCGGCGTGGCTGCTGCGTCAGGACCTGCCGATCGATGTCGTGGATCTGCACGAACTTTATCCAAACATTCGCGAACGTGTTCAACGAGAGGGGCGTGTGGTGTATGAACGAGGATGAGAGTACGCTGCCGGAGGTTCACTCAGTCCAATCCTCGAGCCGCAGACCCGGCAGTCTTGCGAACCCGCCGGTGTTGTTGGTTACCAGCACCAGCTCGCGCGCAAGCGCCTGCGCGGCGAACTGCATATCGTAAGGCCCAATGAGCCGCCCCGCGCGTTCAAGGATTGCGCGGACGACTCCGAAGACCTCCGCATCGGTGTCGTCGAACGGCACGATTTCAAACGCCGAAGCAAACTGCAGCAGCGCAGCGGCAACTGGCAGCGCGCCGATCTGGAATCGGCGGTCGGCCGACGCAATGGCTACCCACCAAACTACCATCGCCATCCGTTGAGCAACACATTACCGAGGCCACCTTTCCAGACCCCAATCGAAGTGGTATTCTTTACCCATGGAATCGCTGGTCATCAACGCCTCGTACGACGAAGAAGCACAGGTCTGGGTTGCGAGCAATGACGAGTTGGGCTTAGCGACCGAGGCTGCGACGATCGATCTGCTCGAGTACAAGCTGCAGGAGATGATTCCCGAGCTTGCCGAGCTCAACGGACTCGACCTTCCCCGTCCGATTCGTTTTACGCTGGTCTCCACCAAGACGTCACGTGCATTCGCCTAATGAGCTCAAACTTATCCGGCGAACTCAAGGAAGTCCTCCGACGCGCCGGGTGCAGGCTCGTACGCGAAGGAAAAGGTGACCACCAGATCTGGTTCTCGCCCCTCAGCAACAAACATTTCCCGGTAGACGGCAAGATCAAGTCCCGGCACACCGCAAACGCTGTGCTACGACAAGCCGGCCTCCCAAAACAGTTCTGACCGGCTCCGCGGGAACGCCTGCTAGGCTTTTGAGCATAGTTTTCATGAACTCAACTCCTTTCAGCGCTATACGAATTCTTGGTTGTATCGTTACTCTGTAACCGAGAAGTTGGCGTCTCACTACATAAACTGGGACGTTCCGCTCGGGTGGCCGGCAATTCTAATCCTGGCGCAGTAGCACAACAGGATTTCCCGATCGATGTTGTCGATCTGCATATCGGAGGGCCCCATGGGGTGCCACTTGCGCCCGAGGGCTGCGCAGACGAGTGCGAAGACCTCCGCATCGGTGTCGTCGAACGGCACGATTTCAAACGCCGAAGCAAACTGCAGCAGCGCAGCTCGGTTCTTTTCTGTTGCGCTGCTTTGCGCTACCCCGTACTGCAGTTCGGCGAGCGAAACGGCGGAGAGCTTCACGTGGTGCGGGCGGAGCGTCTTGATCGGCTCAACAACCGAGTGAGGCTTTCGGTTGTTGATGTAAATGCAGGTGTTGGTGTCGAGCCGATACACTACAGGCTGTCTTGGAGGCACGAGATGAAAACCATCGGGATGATCGGCGGGATGAGTTGGGAGTCTACCGCGCTGTACTATCGGCGCATAAACGAGCTCGTGCGCGAGCGGCTCGGAGGGCTGCACTCGGCGCCGATTGTGCTCTACAGTGTAGACTTCCAGCCGATTGAGGCGCTGCAGCGCAGCGGCGACTGGCGGCGCGCCGGTGCCGAGCTCGCGGCGGCCGCCGGCGCGGTTGAGCGGGCCGGGGCCGAGCTGCTCCTGCTGTGTACCAACACCATGCACAAGGTGGCGCCCGAGATAGAGCAGGCGGTCTCGATCCCGTTTCTGCATATCGCCGACGCCGCCGCGGCCGCAATCAGGGAGGCCGGGCTCCGGAGGGTGGGGCTCCTCGGCACGCGCTTCACGATGGAGCAGCCGTTTTACGCCGAACGGCTCGGCGCGCGGCACGGCATCGAGGTGATTGTGCCCGGAGAGGAAGATCGAACGCTGGTAGACCGCGTCATATTCGAGGAGCTTTGCCGCGGCGAGTGCCACGATGAGTCGCGCGCCGCCTACCGTGAGGTCATCGCGCGGCTCGAGCAACGCGGGGCCGAGGGCATCGTCCTCGGCTGTACCGAGATCACGCTCCTTATCAAGCAGGCCGACGCCGAGCTGCCACTGTTCGACACCACCGATCTGCACGCCGAGCGCGCGGTTGAGCTTGCGCTGTCACCAGACCTGTGACCAGACCTGTCACCAGGCCGTGCTTGACGGCGGT
>SLBH01000100.1 GCA_007126415.1 Spirochaetales bacterium | reverse complement strand
CGAGACCTCAGTCGGCTGAATCCCGTTGTGGAGGTCCTCCCACAACTCAGCGATCTGGACGAAGAGCTCTATTTCTCGGACGAGTTTGCACCGGCACGGGAGACACTCGCCGGCCTCGCCGAGGAGGACGGCGTCGATGTATTGTACGTAGCAAGCGAAGACGCACCGGCGATACTCGCCGATCGCTGGGTGAGCCTGCCGCCTGATTACGATGCACGCACGCGTCCGTGGTACGAAGAAACCGCAGAGCGGCGCTCGTTGTACGTGACCGACCCCTACATCACCGCCGACGACGAACTCGATGATCAATTGGTAATCAGTATCGCGATGCCGATCGTACGCAATGATAACCTGCTCGGTGTGGCGGCGATAGACACCGGGTTTGAGATCATCGACACGATCGCCGAACGAACCGAGGCCGAGCATCGGATGTTCTTGACGCTGTTTTCGGTGCGGGAAAACGAGATCATATGGAGCGAGACACGCGAGAACTGGGGGATACCGCTTACGGCTCTGGCGCAAGGGCTAGGATACGTGCCTGAGGAAATCCCGTCGTTGATCGAGAGTATCGAGGGAAACCCTCGTCACTATTTCGAGGGGAGTGCTACCCAAACCGAAGGCGACGCGATGATCCAGACCGCTCGCGTTCCGCGTGTTCCTGAATGGGGGTTATTTCTCATCGCGGATAAGGGCGTGGTCGACGGGCAGATCTTCGCCGCGGTAGTATGGCCGCTTGTAATAGCCGGTTTGGTGTTCATCGCCGTGTTGGCGGCCGGCTTCATGATCTCGGCGGTCACGATCATGAAACCGTTGAACTTCGTGAGCGACAGCCTCGAAAACCTTGCCGGAGCGGACGGTGATCTCACCGTAGCGGTGGAGGTCGATACAAGAGACGATATCCAGCGTCTCGCAGACAACTTCAATCGCTTCGTCAAGCGAATGCGGGATATGGTCAATCGAGCGCAAGGGGCGGCCGACGATCAAACCACGGTCTTTAACGAGCTTGCCGCCTCGATAACCGAGACGAACGCCGCGATGCACGAAATCGTGACGAATATCGAGTCGATCGGAGCGCAGATAACTCGCCTCGACGAGTCGGTCGATACGTCGGTCTCGTCGGTTGAGGAAATCACGCAGAATATCCATAGTATGATCGAGCAGATCAACACGCAGGCGAGTATGGTGGAGCAGACCGGGGCGTCTATCACCGAGATGATGAGCTCGATTAACAACGTCGCCCAGGTAACCGACCGCAAGGCCCAGAGCGTCGAGAGCCTGAGCGAGGCGGCGCAACGCGGCAAACAACAGCTGCAGGATACAAACCAGCGCTTCACCGAAGGCGTAGTACAACGCATGGATGAGATTCGTGAGATGACGAGCGCCATCGAGAATGTTGCAGCCCAGACCAATCTACTCAGTATGAACGCCGCGATTGAAGCTGCTCACGCAGGGGATGCCGGTAAGGGTTTCGCGGTTGTGGCCGAGGAGATTCGGAAGCTTGCCGACGAGTCGGGACGGAGCTCAAAGCGCATCTCCGACTCGCTGAAGTCGATTTTGGGCGCTATCGAGGAAACCCAACGAAACGCACACGCCACCGAACGCGAGTTCGATCTCATCAACACTGAGGTCGCCGGCGCAAAAGACGCATTCGTGGAGATCAACGAAACGACACGTGAGCTCAAGACAGGGGCGGAGGAAATTACCCACGCGGTGAGCGAGCTGAACGTCGTTACTGCGAACATCAAGAACGGGTCCGATGAAATCCAAACCGGCACGCAGGGCATGCTCGAGGCACAGAACGTGGTGCAGGATATTTCCGGCACCGTGTCGGCGGGTATCCGCGAGATTGTAGCCGGTTCAGAGGAAATCAGAAAAACGATGCAGGCCTTATCGGAAGAAAATCAGCGGCTTGAACAGGCGATAACGGTGCTCAACAACGAGTTGAAGCGCTTCACCACCGAGTAGTTCGCCGCGTGCGGCATGAAACTGAAACTAGATCGTGACGACGATCTTGCCACGCGCGCGCCCGGTTTCGCTGTACCGGTGCGCCTCGTGCGCTTCTTCGATTGAGAACTCGCGGTCTATGGAAACCGTAAGCCGGCCGCTTTCCAGCAGCGCCGCCAAGCCCTCGAGCGCTGCTCGATCCGGCTTCACAACGACAACACGCATCGCGCGCTGCGGGTCCCAAAGCGCGGTTACTCGCTCGAGCCATTGCCGAGGTTCCGGCAAGATGCTGACGAACACCCCGGAAGTCGTCAAATGGCGACGTATTCGGCGATATCTCAGGTTTCCCACCGCGTCGAACACGAGCTCGTACGCGGTATCGATCTCGGGCACCGGTTGTCGATCGTACGCAACCACGCGTGTAGCGCCGAGTTGCTGAACATACTCGGCATTACGTGCGCTACAGACGCCCACTACCTGGATGTTCTTGACTACGCCAAGCTGCACTGCGAAGCCGCCTACGCCACCTGAGGCGCCGTTTACAAGCAGCACGGGGCGTGATCGTGATCCTACCTCCGGTGTGAGCGATATAACGCGATCGGCGGTGAGCGCTGCGAGCGG
>SLBH01000381.1 GCA_007126415.1 Spirochaetales bacterium | reverse complement strand
CGGAGTAACCGAGGCGCTGCTTTTCGACAGCCTGAGCCGGCAGGGGCGCGACCGGGAGTTCGAAGCGATAGCCGGGCTCGGAACGCTTGTCGCGCGCGTCGCGATCGCGCCGGCAATGATCCTCGGTGCGCGGTTGTTCGCCGAGAACCCGCAGCTCGTACTGCTAAGCTCCTCGGCGGCAATGCTCGTCGCGGCGTGCTGCGCACTCGCGATGACCGGGGGCGCCGCGGCGCGGCGAGAACACCGGAGCACTCGCGCGCTCGACACGCATGGCTCACCGCACGCGCCGCACGCCCCTCACGCACCGGCGGCCGAGAGGGCCGCGCCGCACGCCCCGCACGCCGAACTGCCTCCGCGTCACGCCGCGGGCAGACAGCCCGGGGCGATAGCACGCGCCCTGCCCGGGACGCTGACCGAAACGCTCCGCGAGATCGCCGCAAGCGCGCGCGTGACGCTCAGGGTCGCGGGTATGCCGGCGCTGGTGATTGCGGGATCATTCGGGATCGTTATCTACGGTGTGCTCGATGAGTACGACACCTTGTTTGCAACGCTGCACGGTGTACCACTCGCCTGGGTCGGCGTTTGGGGCGCGCTACGCTTCGCCTGCGAAGGCGTGGGCGGCGTGATGGCGCCTCGGCTTTCGCGCCTCCTTGCCGAAGCGCAGCGCAGCTACGGAACACAACGTAGCGACGGGGCGCGGGAGCAAGCAACCGGCTCCGATGCGCGTTCGGCACCGGCAAGCAACACAGAACTCGCGCACTTTAGGCGTTTCGGAATCTGGATGGCTCTCGCCGGTGTTGCGCTGCTCGTAGCAACCACCACCGCGCTCTTGAGCCTGCTACCGTTGTACTTCCTGTTCTTTGGAATGATGGCCGCGGCCGAGGTTGTGTTCGAGGGCTTTGTGCAGCGCCGTGTTTCCTCGGCCGGACGCGCTACCGTCGGCTCGCTCGTATCGTTTCTGCAGGAACTACTCGGCATCGGTGTACTGGTGCTGTTCGGGTTCGTCGCCGACGCCTTTGGACTTCGCGCAATCTTTCAACTAGGAGCAGCCTTGTTGTTGATCGCAGGAAGCGTTTACGCGATCCGCTCACCAGCTTGATGCGAGATAGCAGCGCGGCGTACCGACGCACCTGCTCTCCAAACCGTCTCCGAACCGTCCGTCGGAGTCTACGGCGTGAGGTGCGATTGCGCGTTCTGCGGCTTGACGCCATTCGCGCCCAAATCGGGCGCGGCGGTGTCGCCGTCGAGCCGCGCGGCAACCTGCGTTACCGCATGCAGGATCGAGCGAAGCGAGGCGAGCCGCCCCCACCCTTCGCCGCCGCAGGCCATCTCGCCGTACTCGGGTTCAACGAACTCGTAGCCGTAGCCTTTGAGTTTCGCGACGTTGTCCCGCACCGCCGGGTTCTGCCACATGCCTTCGTTCATCGCAGGGCAGATCACAACCGGCTGCGTGCACGCGACGACGGTGGTGGTGAGCATATCGTCGGCAATCCCTGAAGCGATCTTGCCGATGAAGTTCGCGGTAGCCGGTGCGACCACCGCGATATCCGAAAAGCGCGCAAGCGAGATATGCTCCACGCGGCTATTGTCCGCATCGGTGAACATCCCGACCGTCACCTTGTGCCGCGAGATCGTCTCGAGCGTTAGCGGCGTGATGAACCGCGTCGCCGCCTCGGTCATGATTACGCGAACGTCCACCAGTTGGGAGCGCAGCAGCCCGATGAACTCGGCCATTTGGTACGCCGCGATCCCTCCGGTGACGCCGAGCAGTATCTTCTTACCGGCGAGCATAAGCGTGTCTCAGCAGGCCGCCGGCGGCGCTGCGGTCGCGGCAAAATCAAACCCAAGCGTATTGCTCAGCGCCGCGTTACAATCACCAAGCACCCCTTGCACGTCGTTCTGCGCTTGAATCATCGCAGTGGCTGTGGGGTGCGCGTTCACCTTCTGTTGCAGCCCGCGTAGCTCGTTGATGTCTTCTTGCGTGAGCGTCCCGTCGGCTTGCTTCTGCTGAAACTCCTCGACAAGCGCGCCGTATCTGCTGCGAAGCTCGTGGAGCTCAGCGTCGTTGTCAAACGCTTCGCGCGCGCTACGAAACTGCGCGATCGTGTCGTTGTTCTGCAGCGTCTCTATGAACTGATCCGCTGCTTGTTGTAGTTCGGCATCCATATTTCTTGTTCTCCTCGGCTAGCAACACCCGCCGGCGGGCTTGGTGAGCTCAGCAAAATCAAATCCAAGACGCTCGGTCATGTACTCGTTGAGTTCCTTGAGCATCGCGATCATCTGCTCCTGTGCCTTAAACAGCCGCGACAACGTGGGGTTGTTTATCACCTGCTGCTCGAGCTGTTGGAACTCTCGTTGCTGATTCGCCGCGTTCGCTCCTCCCCAGCCGCCGGACATCTGGGCGAACTGCTGCGCCTGCTGAAACTGTTGCAGCAGTTGGCGTGCTTGCTCGTCGTTTCGCAGTGCCGAACTCGCCTGCTCGAACTCGCGATACGCGGCTGTCTCGGCGATTGCTCCGGCCAGCTCACGCGCAGCCGCGGTCATATCTTGTGTCGTGTCGGTTGAT
>SLBH01000193.1 GCA_007126415.1 Spirochaetales bacterium | reverse complement strand
TCACGGTTGTGATGCTGTTAATGGCCCGCGGACTGCTCAACGCCATGCGCTATGAGCGGCTGCACGAGCGCTCATCCGGGCCCACATCGCCGCAAAGCGCCGTAACCGCCCCGGCCGAATCGCATGAGCCCGCCGCCGGGGATTTGCCGAAGAGTTAGATTTTGCGTAGTATAGGCAGTGCATGAGTATTCCACGCTTCCCCGAGTTCGCACCGATTTCGTTCGAGATGCAACCCTCACTCCATCCCGACCTCGCGCTGCAACCAGACGGCATCTCGGAGTTTACCTTTGCGAATCTTTATCTGTTCAGGCACACTTACGGCTATCAACTGAGCAGCCTCACCGACGAGCACCTCGCGATCTCAGGCACCAAAGAAGGAAAGCGTTTTTTTATGCTGCCGTGCGGGCTCCCGGATGATAAGGGCATTGTTCGCGAGCTCTTCGAGGAGCACCATTACCTCAAAGGACTCGCCGAGCGCTTTGCAGATGCGTCGCGCGTCACACTAGAGCGCATGGGGTTCAACGTACAGGAGGACCGCGACAACTTCGATTACCTGTACCTGCGCAGCGCTCTCGAGGAGCTGCCGGGGCGGAAGTATCACAAGAAGCGAAACCTCATCCGAGCATTTGTGAACAACTACGACTACTCCGAGTATCCCATCCGCAAGCCCGACGCACCGAAGGCGCTCCGCATCCTCGAGCGCTGGACCGAGCAGCGCGACGACGCCGGGGATTACAAGGCCGCACGCGAGGCGCTGGAGTACATGCGCGCCTTAAAGCTCAGCGGCTATCTCGTGGAGGTCGAGGGCGAGCCCGCAGCCTATACGCTCGGAGAGCCGGTCGCTAAAGGGCGCGCGTTCGCGGTGCATTTCGAGAAAGCGGTCGGCGACTACAAAGGCATCTATCAGTTCATCAATCGCGCATTCGCAGCGGTGCTACCGAAGCATTACGTTTATATCAATCGCGAACAGGACCTCGGCGACCCCGGTATGCGGCAGGCCAAGATGACCTACCGCCCGTCCGGGTTCGTCAAGAAGTATATCGTAACCAAGACCGAGACGCAGTCGTAAACGCAGCTTCAGTTCGGCGGGTGGCGAGAATCTGCGCCCAAAAACATACGTTTTTGTAGATAGGGCCCTTCAGCACCTACACAGACGTAGGATAAATTGGTTACCGGAGCACAACACGTAAGCTACGCAACGCCCTATAGGTCGTTGAAAGATATGTAGTTAACAGGACCTTCCGTATTTGGCACGGTAGTTGCTTAAATGGAAGCAGGAAACAACGCAATCGTATAAGGAGCACAACATGGGTTTGACAAACTCTCCGCAGGATGTACTCGCTCTCATGGAGAAAGAAAACGTGCAGGTGGTGGACCTGCGGTTCATGGACTTCCCGGGACTATGGCAGCATTTCTCGGTACCGGCTCACGCCATCGACGCCGACTCGTTCGAGGAAGGCCTCGGGTTCGACGGCTCGAGTATTCGCGGTTGGCGGGCGATCAACGAGTCCGACATGATCGTCAAGCCGGTTCCGGACTCGGCATTCATAGACCCATTTACCACGCACAAGACACTCGTCCTGATCTGCAACATCTGCGACCCAATTACGGGTGAGGACTACACGCGCGACCCGCGCAACATCGCGCGCAAAGCCGAGAACTACATCAAGAGCGCCGGCGTCGCCGACGTCGCCTACTTTGGGCCGGAAGCCGAGTTCTTCATCTTCGACGATATTCGCTTCGACCAGAACGAGCACTCGGGTTACTACTTCCTCGACTCGGTTGAGGGGCGCTGGAACACCGGCCGAGAAGAAGACCCGAACTTGGGCTACAAGCCGCGCTACAAGGAAGGGTATTTCCCGGTGCAGCCGACCGACAGCATGCACGATATCCGCACCGAGATGATGCTCACGATGGAGTCGATGGGCATCCCGGTAGAGGCGCATCACCACGAGGTCGCGACCGGCGGACAGAGCGAGATCGATATGCGCTTCGGCAAGCTTGTCTGGATGGCCGACAACTTGCTCAAGTACAAGTACATCATCAAGAATACCGCAAAGAAGCACGGCAAGACCGTGACCTTCATGCCGAAGCCGATCTGGAACGACAACGGCAGCGGCATGCATATCCATATGTCGTTCTGGAAAGACAACAAGAACCTCTTCTACGGCGACAACTACGCCGGGCTCTCTCAGACCGCGCTGTACGCGATCGGCGGACTGCTCAAGCA
Source organism: Spirochaetales bacterium (assembly GCA_007126415.1). Taxonomy (GTDB): domain Bacteria; phylum Spirochaetota; class Spirochaetia; order DSM-27196; family SLAA01; genus B1Sed10-166. The sequence goes on along the minus strand of SLBH01000193.1, from coordinate 340 downwards.
CGCCCCGGCGGTGCTCGCGTTCACCAACCCAACCACCAACAGCTACAAGCGCTTGGTGCCCGGGTACGAAGCCCCGGTGAACCTCGCTTATTCGCAGCGCAACCGTTCCGCGGCAATACGCATCCCGATGTACTCCGCGAGCGAAAAGGCGAAACGCTTTGAGTTCCGCTGCCCCGACCCCAGCTCAAATCCGTACCTCGCGTTCGCAGCGATGGTGATGGCGGCGGTAGACGGCATTCAGAACAAGATCGAGCCCGGTGACCCCCTGGACAAAGACATCTACGACCTGCCGCCTCAGGAAGCGGCCAAGGTGCCGAAAACCCCCGGTAGTCTACGCGCG
>SLBH01000011.1 GCA_007126415.1 Spirochaetales bacterium | reverse complement strand
TCCTCGGTCATCCTCTCAAGCAACTGCTCGAACGGCAGCGGCTGCATGCGGTCTCCCATCGCGCGCTCCTCGTCGCACATTGTAAAGCACCCCCGCCTGCTCGGCAAACAAAACCGTCGCGCGAACCGCCTCGCGCCCGCATCCACGGGGTCGCCCGGCCCGCCGCCCGTCCACGGCGCCGCCTCGCGCCCGCATCCACGGGGTCGCCCGGCCCGCCACCACCCGCCGCGGCTCCCGCCGGTTGTTACGCCGAAAATATCGTGGTGATGCCGGCGATCGCGGCCGCCTCACCGAGCGTTCCGCTTACAATCGGGACGCTGAGCTGCGGCCGGAGTGCAGGCTCGAAGAGCTCGAACGCCCCCGCGATCCCGCCGAGCAGCACCACGCGACGAGGACACGGCCCGCGTTCACCGAGGTGCGCGATAACCTCGGACAGGAACGCGCCGAGGCGAGCGCCGAACCGGTTGTATACCTCGAGCGCATCTGAGCTACCGGCGAGAGCATGCTCTGAGAGCTCGCGCGGCGAGGCTATCTGCAGCCCCCTCGAGTGAGCGAGGCGAAGGATGCCGCGCGTCGAGAACACCTCGTCGGCCGGGCGTTCCGTTTCTAACTCTGCGGGGTCTCGCACCGGCCATGGAAACAGCTCGTCACGGTCGCTATACGGTGTAGAGAACCGCACAACCTCGCGGTGATGAATGAGAGAAGATCCCACGCCGGTTCCCAGCGTAAGCCCGAGTACCGTTGAGGCGTCGCGGCCGGCGCCGTAGAGTGCCTCGCCGAGGATCGCGGCCTCGGCGTCGTTTCGCATGCGCACCGCGGAACTTCCGCTCAGCCCCAGAAGGTCGCCGAGACGCTCGCCGAGAAGGTCGCGTACCGAGAGCCCGTAGAGCGACTCAAACTTGGTCAGTCCGCGGAGATAACAGATTCCGGCTTCGTAGTCGCAGGGGCCCGGAAAACCTAAGCCCACCATCAACGCCGGTGAGGACTCCCTCACCGCCGCCGTTACAAGGCTGCTGCGTTCAGCCTCACGATACACGATCTCGGCGAGCCGCGCGATGATGGTGTCGGCCGAGGCTCGGCTGTCGAGCTCGTAACGCTCGGTGGAACTGGGCACGGGGTGTTCGGCGGTCGTAACTGCCGCCTTTACGCTACTCCCCCCCACGTCGAGACACACGATTGGGATCATGCCGGAAGACTACGCCATCGTGGTGTCGATGTCGAGTAATCGTATGTGCTCCGCCACAACGAGCGCCGGCAAGGCCGCCGCGGTCGGCGGAGCTACACCTTCGTCGCGGACACGGTAGCAATCTGCTCGACCGGCCGAGCCGTGTTCCGTGATACAATCAGTTGTGTATGAGCGCAACAACAACCGCAATCATCCCGACAGCCGGCCGGTCCTCGCGCATGGGCATGTTCAAACCTCTGCTCCCCTTCGATTCCACAACGCTCATCGAGCGCGCGATCGCGAACGCGGAGTACGGCTGTGATGTAGTTGTGGTGGTGGCCGGTCACCGCGGCGATGAGCTCGCCGAGCACTTAGCGCTCAACAAGCGCCACGAGCCCCGACCGCAACTGCGGGTGGTGTTCAACCACGACTGGGAGCGCGGCATGCTCAGCTCCATTCAGCGCGGTGCGCGCGAGGTCGAGACCGAGTACTTCTTCGTTGCGCCGGCCGATATGCCGTATCTAACGCCCGAGATATACACCGAGATGGCTTCACGCCCACCACGCTTCGCGGCGTTTCCGCAGCACAAGGGGCGTTGCGGCCACCCGGTGTTGGTCTCCTCGGTACTGATCCCGGCGCTGCTCGAGGCCGATTCCGACGCGCTCGGCAGCATGCGGCGTTTCCTCGCGCAGTACCCCACCGAGACTCGTTCACTCACGACCGATGCGATCTTCATCGATCTCGACACCCTCGAGCAGTACCACGGCGCCCAACCCTGAGGTGCCGGCGTGCCGCAGCGCCCCACCGCACCCGCTACCGGCGCAGTGCCGGCGGCGAGGTGCCCGCACCGTACGCGCGCTCAGCGCACGCGCGGCCGGCCGGCCGTAGCGAGCTGCTCGAGCGTAGCGCGTGGGTCTCGAACGCGCGAGAGCAGAATCATCGCCGCGATGACATACGGCTTCCAGCCCGCTTCGCGGTAGGTAGCGAGTCGGTGCTGCTCGAAGACCTCGGCGCTCACCTCCCCGTGTGCGCAGCTCACCCCGCTGATATCGGCCGGCAAACAGTGCATGTACAACGCGTTGCGGGTATGGCTCATGAGATCGGCGTTGCATTCCCAGTCGATATGAGCGCGGTTGTTCTCGAGGCAGTCGTCCTCGAGCGCTTTGAGGCCGGCGGTGTCTTGCTGAGTAAGCAGCTCGGTGCGCCGCTGCATCACCGCGTACGGCGCCCAGCTCTTGGGGTAGACGATATCGGCGTTCTCGAACGCTTCGGCCATGCTGTCGTGCCGTGTAAACGCGCCGCCGCTCTCGACGGCATTGTTCGCCGCGAGCTCCTCGATCTCGGGGATGAGGTTGTAGCCCGGCGGGTACGCGAGGCTCACCTGCATGCCGAAGCGAGACAGGAG
>SLBH01000048.1 GCA_007126415.1 Spirochaetales bacterium | reverse complement strand
TCGCCGCCCTGCCCGCCGCCTGCGGCGAGCGAGAGCAGCTTCTTGATCTCGCGGTCGTTGAGCGGACGAAACATTCCGGGCGAGAGATTGCTGAGCCAGAGTGTCCCGATGCGCACCCGATGCACGCGCCTTAACGCGACATTGAAGTGGGTAAAGACGCGGCGAATCTCACGATTCTTGCCTTCCTCGAGCACCAGGTGCAGCCTCCGAGCGTTTTTGACGCGGTAGTTTTTGAGTTTGTAGGTTTCGCCTTCTATGTGAAGACCACGCTGGTAGCGCTCGAGCAGTTCTTCCGAGACCGGTTTGCGCGTCTCAACGAGGTACTCTTTCTCGATTCTGCTCGAGGGATGCGATATCGCGCGCGCAAACTCGCCGTCGTTGGTGAGCAAGATCAAGCCGGTCGACATGAAGTCGAGCCGGCCGACGGTGAACACGCGTTCGCTCACGGTATCTCGCAGGAGGTCTATCACTAACGGACGACCCTCTGGATCATGGTTGCTACAGAGGTAGCGCGGGGGCTTGTTCATCGCGAGGTAGATCGGGCCGGCGCTTATGCGCAGACGCTTTCCGTCGAGCGTCACCACGTCCTCCGGGCCCACCGTCTCGCCCTGCCGTACGATCCGACGTCCGTTGAGCTTTACTCTGCCTTCCTCGATTATGCGCTCGCAGCGTCGGCGCGAGGCCACACCGGCCTTCGCCATAAATAGCTGCAGACGCATCGGCCACTGTTCGCTGGTCTTTTCCATTGCCGTCATTCCGAGTCGTCGGGGTCAAACCGTTGGCGATCCTGCTCGTCCAACCGCGGTAAGTCTTTGATACTCGCAAGCCGAAACAGCTTGAGAAACTCGTTAGTTGTACCGTACTGCACCGGACGCCCGGGGGCGTCCTTGCGACCGACTTCCTGTATGAGCTCGCGCTGCAACAGCAGCCGGATCATGCCGTCGGGCGAGACCCCGCGCAGCCCCTCGATCTCGGCGCGCGTGATCGGCTGAGAGTACGCGATAATCGAGAGAGTCTCGATAGCGGCGCGCGAAAGCTTGTTCTCGTTACGCTTTCCGTAGCGATCGCGCAGGTTCTCCCACAGCTCGAGCTTGGGCTGCAGCACGTAGCCCTCGGCGAGCTGCACAAGCTCGATACCGTGCGACTCATCGGCGTAGCGTTCGTTGAGCACGCCCACGCAGCTCTCGATCACGCCGCGATCGAGCTTTGCGATCTTCGCGAGCTGATCGAGCGTTACCGGCTCACTTTCAAGCAGCAGAATCGCCTCGAGGATAGCGGTTTCCTTACTCAGGTCCATCGAGCACTTCCCCAGGGCCACGCCGTACCATAATGTCGCCGAACAGGCGATTCTGAAAGATCCGGACTCGTCGGCTCTTGACCGTCTCGAGGATCGCGAGCAGCGCGCAGACGATCTCCATCCTCGAGTCGGGGCGCACGATGAGATCCGTGAACGGGAACTGTTCGTTGCGATCGAGCAGTTCGTTAATCAAGGTGATCTTCTCGTTGATCGAGACCTCTTCGTAGAGGTCTATGATGCGGTCGTCGGAGACCGTCTCGAGGATAGCCGAGAACGCCTTAAACAGATCCCAGACGTCCATCTGTTCCCAGACGTCGTCTTCCTCCGGAAACGGCAGCGCGATCTCCTTCTTCTTGCGGTCCAGCACCCACTCGCTGTGCTTTTCGCGCTCGATCATGATGTCGGTGAGCTTCTTGTACTTCTGATACTCGATGAGGCGCTCCACGAGCTCCGCTCGAGGATCCTCGAGCTCGTCACCGAGCTCGGCGTCGTTCGGGAGCAACATACGCGACTTGATATGCAACAGCGTCGCAGCCATGACATAGAACTCGGTCAAGTTCTCGAGATCTGCACGCTCACCGGTACGCAGGTACTCGAGGTACTGCTCGGTGATCTCGTGGATCGGAATGTCGTAGATATTAATCTCACTGCGGCGGATGAGGAACAGCAGGAGGTCGAGGGGGCCCTCGAAGTCCTGCAACTTGAATACCGCGTACGACTCGGTCTCGTTTTTGGGCGTCTCTTGTGATTGCATAGATGAAAGTACCGGGTGAGGAGATTATACCGTCACCCGCTAATCGGGTAAATCCCCTCAAGCGACAGCCGATCAAGATCGTGTCGGTATTCACGGCCGGTTATAGGGTCGCGCGCACCCGGACAGAGCTCGAGAAGCGGCAACAGCACGAACACGCGCTCGCGCACACCGGGGTGCGGTACGGTCAGACGCGGATGACGTACGATCCAGTCGCGATACAGCAGGAGGTCGAGGTCGAGCGTGCGCGGGCCCTTCGGACGTTGCGCGTCGCGTTTACGCCCGAAGGCGCGCTCTATCGCGAGCAAGCGCTCGAGCACGTTCAACGGCCCAAGCGAGGTGCGCAGCTGCACCACGGTGTTTAAGAAGCGCGGCTGTTCGCGGTCGTACTGCGGTTCGCTCTCGTACACGCGCGCCGATTTGAGGCGCTCGAACTCTTCGCCGAGCATGCGAACCGCGGCCGCCAGCGTCGCTTCACGCTCACCGAGGTTGCTGCCGAGCCCGATGTAGACAGCGTTCCGAG
>SLBH01000101.1 GCA_007126415.1 Spirochaetales bacterium | reverse complement strand
GCTGCGGGCACCACGCGACACACCGCGGCGGAGCGTTCGAGACACTCACGACGCAGTACCGCCTCCATGCGCGGACGCAGAAGCGGTTCAAGCCGCACGAAGATGCTCCCGATTACGATCCGCTCGGGGTTAAGAACGTCGACAAGTATCGCCAGCCCGCGGCCCAAATACTCGCCGCTCGTCTCTATGATCTCGCGCGCGATCGCGTCGCCGTCGAGCGCGGCGACACCGACCGTCCGCGCGTCGAGCCCGGCCAGATCGGCCTCGCTACGGCAGAAGGGCACCTCGCCGCCCTCGGCCCATTTGCGCCGCACGATCTGCTGCGCAAGGCGTGCAATGCCGGCACCGCTGCAGAACCCTTCGAACGAGCCATGCTTGCCGTATCCGAGCGGCCCGTCGGGCTCCATACGAACGTGGCCGATCTCACCGGCCATGTCGTTTGTTCCGCTGTACAGATTACCGTTGAGAACCAGGCCCGCGCCCATCCCGGTACCGAAGGTCAGGAAGATCATGTTGCTGCTGCCGCGCCCCGCGCCGAAACGCCACTCCGCCAACGCGCAGGCGTTTGCGTCGTTCTGAAGCTTCACGGCTGCGCCGAGGCGTTTCTCGACAAGCTCAACAATCGGGATCTCGTTCCAGTCGGGGAGATTGGGCGGGGAGTGAATGATGCCGTGGTACGAGTCGAGCGGCCCTCCGCAGCTGATCCCGACCGGCGGCGCGTGCGCGAGGCCGTGCTCGCTTACGATCCGCTCCGCGATACCGCAGAGGCGCCCGATCATCGCGCCCGGACCGACTGCATGGTCGGTCTCGACGGTCTCTGACCGGAGCATTGCCCCGGCCTCGTCTCCCAGCACGACGGTTGATTTGGTACCGCCGATATCGAAGCCGAGGTAGAACCGGTTGAAGCGCTCAGGTGTGCTCATGGGTTTCCGTTGTGTTGATCGGTGCGCGCAGCTGCGCCGAGCGCTCGGTCGACGGGCGACATGTGTCGCGCACCACCAGGCGTGGTTTCAGCACGAGTCGTCGACCGTCTCTGTTCGGCTGCTCGAGCCGGTCGAGTAGTGCACCCGCAGCGAGTTCACCCATCGTCGTTTTGGGTTGGGCGACGGTAGTGAGCGGCACTCGATAGCGCGCGGCAAACTCTATGTCGTCGAAGCCGACCACCGAGACCTGCTCCGGGACTGATATTCCGTGATCGACGAGACTGTCGACCACGCCCATAGCGACAAAATCGTTGGATGCGAAGATGCCGGTGCGCACACGGTCGATCCGGTGCACCGCGGCGAGACGAGACACGATCTCGTACCCCTGGTCGAAGGTCTCGACGTCATAGTAGGTCTCGAGCGGAGCCGATGGGTGACCGGCGGCTACTGCATCCAGGAAACCCCGGGCGCGCTCGTCCGAGCTCTGGTGGGGCACGCCGAACAGGCAGATGTACTGCTGCACATCCGCGCGCAAGAGACAGTTCCCGGCCAGCTCGCCGCCGGCGTAGCTGTCGCCGGAAACCGAGCTGACCGTGTTGTCGGAACTCCAGCAGTTCATCAGTACAAACGGGACGCCCGAGCTTCTCAACAGGCGGATCGAGTCGGCCTCCGGATCGATAGCGGCTATCAGCACCCCTTCGACCCGGTTGCGCACCAGCGCTCGAACGAGATCGTGCTCCACATCGCGATCCCAGTTCGAGCAGGTGAGCAGCATGGTATAGCCCTGTTGCCGCACTACCTGCTCAGCGCCTTTCGCGAGCTCCATGAAGAACGGATTCGCGATATCGTCTATCACGACTCCCACGGTTCTGGTCTTGCTCGTGCTTAAGCTGCGCGCGACGTAACTCGGCTCGTACTGGTGCTCCTTCACAACCGCGAGCACCCGCGCGCGTGTGTCGTCGCGAACGTTGGGTGAGTTCGAGAGGACGCGTGATACCGTAGCAACCGATACATCGGCAAGACGCGCAATGTCGTTCATGGTCAAATGCCGGCTCATCGATCCTCGCTGTTCCATTTTCTGATTCTTAGACTCGTAAGCATACCACCGAACCGCTTGTGTGAAAACGGTTACACGCACCAACTGCATAGTAATACCGGGTTTCGGCGTCGGTCAAGCCGGAAAATCGGCCCGCGTGCGCCGCAGCGGGCGCCGTATGGGCGCCGGAGCGGGCTCAATCATTCGTGCTTGACACCGCTTAGAACCACCACCTATACTGCGAATGTAACCGTTTACATGCGATTGGCGCTCAAAAAGGCGTGTGGAGACCTATGACGGATGAACATCTGAATCGAATTCTCGCCGGCGTCGCTTCTGCGGCGCGCGTCGCGGTTCTCGGCGATGTATGTCTCGACACCTATTACTTCCTGAGCTCCGACTCGGAGCGCTCGATCGAGACCGGGCTGCAGACGCAGATCGTGGAGCGCGCGCACACCTACTTGGGTGGTGCCGCCAATGTTGCCGCGAACTGTGCCGCGCTCGGAGCGGCCGAGGTTGCGCTGTACGGGGTCATCGGTGATGATATGTACGGTCGCGAGCTCTCGCATCTCTGTGCCCGGCAAGGCATCGACGCCCGCGGTTTGGTGGTTCAGCCGGAGCTCTGGAGTACGAACGTATACACCAAGCCGTATCGCGACGGCGTCGAGCAGTCACGCATCGATCTCGGCACCCTCAACCGCTTACAACCGGAGACCGCTGCGAAGCTCATCGAGCAGCTGCGGCACGAGCTTCCGCGGTTCCACGCGGTGATCATCAATCAGCAGCTCGTAAACGGTATCCACACTCCCCGGTTCCGCACTGCGTTGGCCGAGCTTGTGTCGGCGGTTCCCACGGTGCCGGTGTTTCTCGACAGCCGCGACTATCCCGATGAGTATCCCGGCACGGTGCGCAAACTCAATCTCGATGAGGCTCGAAGGCTCCTCGCAGAACAGGTTGTTCCACGCCCGCCCGATTCAGCGCTAGCTGAGGTTCGGAGCCCCCCCCGGCCCGGCACCGAAGAGATCGATGCGGCGAAGCGGCTATCGGCGCGGTGGGACGCGCCGGTCTGCATCACGCACGGAGAAGCCGGATGCGTGACGGCCGAGGGGCAGTCGGTTGAGGCGTTTCCCGCTGTTGCGGTCGGCGGCCCGATAGATACCGTTGGCGCGGGCGACAGTCTCCTGGCCGGTCTCGCAGCGGTGCGCGCGGGCGGGTTCCCGTATCGCGACGCGGTGCAGGTTGGGCTTCTGGCCGCCGGCGTAACGATCGGGAAGCGCTTCAGGACCGGAACCGCGTCGCCGGACGAACTGCGCGCGCTGAACCGAGACTGCGACTACATCCATAACCCCGAACTCGCGCGGGCGCCCCGGTGCGCCGAGTATCTCGACCGCTCACAGATCGAGATTGTGAACCGGCCCACCCCGCCCGCTCCCGCCGCCCCACCGCAGCTTCGCTACGCAATCTTCGACCACGACGGCACGATCTCCACGATTCGTGAGGGCTGGGAGCAGATCATGGAACCGATGATGTGCGAGGCGGTTCTTGGAGGTAGGCTCGAGGATCTGCACCCCGACGAGCTCGAGCCGGTGCGTCGGCGCGTTCGGGAACTGATCGACCGCACCACCGGGTATCAGACCATCATACAGATGCAACTGTTGCGCGAACTGGTGCGCGAGTTCGGATACGTGGAGGAGCCGAGCATCAAGACCGCCGAGGAGTACAAGGCGCTCTACAACCGGGAGCTCCTCGAGCTCGCCGATCGGCGCGTCTCGGCGTTTCGGAGAGGCGAGCTGGGTGTGGGGGACCTCACGGTGAAGGGTGCGGTCGCGCTTCTCGAAGCGCTCCGCGATGCGGGCATCGTGCTGTATCTTGCGAGCGGCACCGACCATGACGATCTCGTTCGTGAGGCCGATCAGCTCGGCTACGCCGGCTTGTTCGGCGGCGGAATCGCCGGCTCGGTTGGGGACGCCGAGAACGACCCCAAACGCGTTGTGTTGCGGAGAATTCTGGCCGAGATCGGGAGCGACCGCGCCGGGACGCTGGTCACGTTCGGCGACGGGCCGGTGGAGATACGCGAAACTCGCAAACTCGGCGGTTTCGCCATAGGGGTTGCATCCGACGAAGTCCGCCGATACGGACTCAACGTGAAGAAACGCGAGCGGTTGATTCGAGCCGGAGCGCAGCTGATCGTTCCGGACTACTCGCAGGCCGATCGCCTGTTGCGGTTTCTGAACGTGAATGGCGAAAGGTCCTAAGAGGCAGAGAGGCAGAGAGAAAGCGATGTTCGACCGTACCGCACTGCAGCTACTGCCGTTGTCTACCCGCCGGAACCGTGTTCGGCTTCCCGGGGCGGCTGTTGAGCCCGAATGCGAACCCTCCCCGCTAGCGGAACGCGAGGTTGAGACCGGCGTGCGCGAGCTCGCCGAGGCCGTTCGCGCCGCACGAGGGGCGGGCCGGCCGCGTGTGCTCGCGTTCGGCGCACACCTTGTGAAGAACGGCCTCGCTCCGGTTTTGATCCGGCTGATCGAGGACGGTTGGTTCACCGCGCTTGCCACAAACGGCGCCGCGATCATTCACGACTGGGAGCTCGCCTATCAGGGCGAGACAAGCGAAGACGTGCAGGACGGGGTGCAGCACGGACGGTTCGGCCTCTGGGAAGAAACCGGAAGGTTCCTGAACCTCGCGCTCCTGCTCGGCGCGTACCGAGGGCTTGGGTACGGTGAGTCGGTCGGCGCAATGATCCACGACAACGGTCTCACGATCCCTACCGAGCAGGCCCTGCGCGAGAGCGTGCTCGAACGCCTCGATAGCGAGCCTGCCGAGGCCGGCGCGGCCTGCGATCTGCTCGAGATTGTGCGAAGCTTTGAGATCAAGCCGGGAACTGTCGCGATCGAGCATCGGTTTCGCGAGTACAGCATCCAGGCCGCGGCGTACCGGCTCGGGGTGCCGTTTACGGCGCATCCGATGTTTGGGCACGACATCATCTACACGCATCCGCTCAACCGTGGCGCGGCGGTGGGACGCACCGCCGAGCGCGACTTCCTGCGGTTTGCCGACTCAATTGCGGCGATCGAGTCCGGGGTGTATCTCTCGGTGGGTTCAGCCGTGATGTCTCCGATGATCTTTGAGAAATCGTTCTCGATGGCGATGAACCGTGCGCTGCAGGCCGGGCGGCCGATCACGAACCACCAAATATACGTGGTGGATCTGGCGCAGAGCAGCTGGGACTGGCGGAGCGACGGCGAGCCTCCGAGCGACAACCCGGCGTACTATCTGCGCTTTCTCAAGACATTTTCGCGAATGGGCGGGCGGATGCGGTATCTCTACGGCGATAACCGCAGGATTCTGCCGCGCTTGTATTATCTGCTGAGTGCGGAGCACAGCAGCGTGTCATAAGGGGGAGCTCATGACGTCCGAAGAATGCCGAGCGTACCGCGACGAGCTGAGCCGACATCTTACCGAGGAGCTTCTGCCGTTCTGGCTCGAACGCGCGGCCGACCGCGGTCACGGCGGCTTTATTACCCATTTCGACGAACACGGCAACGACAGCGGTGAAGACGAGAAATCGCTGATCGCGCAGGCGCGCACGGTGTTCACGATGTCGTACGCGCATCGCGCCGGCTACGGCGACGGGCGGTGCCTCGAGCTTGCCGAACACGGCGTACGCTTCCTGCTCGACCGCCTCTGGGATGCGGAGCACGGGGGCTTCTACTGGACCGCGAACCGCACGGGCGAGCCCGCCGTTACCAAAAAGATCGTGTACGGGCAGAGCTTCGCGATCTACGCGCTCGCGGAGTACGGCCGCGCCGGCGGGGACCCGCGCGCGCTGGAGTACGCTGCGAGGCTGTTCGATCTCCTGCAGATGCACTGCACCGAGACCGCGTACGGCGGCTACCTCGAGATGTTCGAGCGCGACTGGCGCGTGTGTGGACCCGGCGCGGCCGGCGGCGACCGCAAGACGCTCGACGTTCACATGCACCTCATGGAGGCATTCACATCGCTCTACGCCTTGAGCGGCGCGGAGCTGCACGCGCGGAAGCTGCGGGAGATCATAACGCTCCTAACCCACCGGATGATGACCGAGCACGGAACCGGTATTCCGCAGTTCACGGTCGATTGGCGGCAGGCGCCGCAGATTAAGTTCGATATCGTCTGGGGCTGGGACCGCTTCAGCGAGGGCGGAGCCAAGGCCAATCCGCTCGACAACACCTCGTACGGACACAACGTGGAGTTCGCATGGTTGCTGCGCGAGGCCTTGCACACGCTCGGCGACGACCTCGAGCCGTACGCGGCCTTGATGAGAGGCGCTCTCGACCACACGGTGAAATACGGTATCGATCCTGAGTACGGGGGCGTGTACGTGGAAGGCTCTCACAACGGCCCGAGTACCGACCGGGCCAAGGAGTTCTGGCAACAGGCCGAGGTGATGACCGGCATGCTCGACGGATACATCGAGTTTCGAGATCAGCGTTATCTCGAGGCGTACGCCACTGTACATCGCTTTGTACTCGACAAAATGGTGCACCGGCCGGTCGGCGAGTGGTGGCCTCTTCTCACGCGCGAAGGCGAGCCGATCTGGCGGCACATGAGCCATTCCTGGAAGGTGAACTACCACACCGTCCGTGCGGCGGTGAACTGCGTCGTTAGATTGACAGATATCTTGACCCGGGCGATGCTGTAATCTCAGGATACAAGGAGGGGCGGCGAAGGACGAAACGAGGCTTTGAGGTTCGACGGTTGGAGCCGTCGAAAAACACCGATATCCCGATAAGGAGGGACCTGGATATGAAGCTACGGAAACTGGTAGCGCTGAGTGCTGGGTTGCTGTTGTTGCTCATTCCGATGGTTGCGCTCGCCGGAGGCGGGGCCGAGGAAGAGCGAGAGGAAGAAGGGCTCGAGATCGTTACATGGTGGACCGCCGGTGGTGAGGCCGAGGCTCTATCGGCGCTCATCGACCTGTACCGCGAGCAGTATCCCGATGTGCAGGTCATGAACTCAACGGTCGCCGGCGGCGGCGGTTCGCAGGCGCGCGGAGTTCTGGCCAGCCGTATGGTAGGCGGAAATCCTCCCGACACGTTTCAGGTGCACGGTGGTGCCGGCATTATCGGTACCTGGGTTGTGGACGATTTCATGGAGCCGGTAACGCATATCCTCGAGGACAACGACTGGATGGACGTGTTCCCGCAAGACGTCATCGATATCCTGTCGTACGAGGGCGAGATCTACAGTATCCCGGTGAATATTCACCGCTCGAACGTCATGTGGTACAACATGGCGATCTTCGAGGAGAACGATCTCAACCCGCCCGAGACCCTCGATGAGTTCTTCGAGGTCGCTGAGGTGCTGCAGGACCGCGGCATCACGCCGCTCGCGCTCGGGGGCACCGACGGGTGGGAACCGACCCACCTGCTTGAAAGCGTGCTGCTCGCGGAGCTCGGTGCCGATGGGTACCGTGGCCTCTGGAACGGAAACACCGCCTGGGACGGCGACGATGTGAAGGCTGCGCTCGGAACCTTCGTCGATATGCTCGATTACATCAACGCCGACCAGTCCGCGATCACCAACATCGATGCGGCTGAGTACGTTGCTGAAGGTGAGGCGGCCATGACGGTAATGGGCGACTGGGTGCACGGGTTCTATTTGGCGATCGGCCTCACTCCCGGCGAGGACTACGGGTGGATCCCGACTCCGGGAACCGGGGGCAACTTCATCATGCTGACCGACACCTTCGGCCTCCCGAAGGATGCTCCGAACCCCAACAACGTCGAGAAATGGCTCACTGTAGTGGCTTCCCGCGAAGGGCAGGACACCTTCAACCCGATCAAAGGCTCGATCTCGGCTCGCACCGACGCCGACCGCGACAAGTACGACGTGTACCTGCTTTCGGCGATGGACGACTTTGAACGGGACAGCATCGTTCCGAGCGTTGCGCACGGCGCGGCGGCCGAGGTCGGCTGGATGAGCAGGCTGAACGATGCCATGACGTTTATCGTTGAGGACAAGGATATCGAAGCGGCGGCCGCAGAGATGCAGAGTCTCGCGGACCAATACGCTCGATAAGTGCTCTAACCCAAAGCAGCAGCCCCGCTGAGTTTGCGGGGCTGCTACGTCGCCTCAGTCTTTAATAAGAGGTTTTCATGATTCGGTCTAAACGGGAGATCAGAAAGGCAGTGCTCCTGGTAGCTCCCAGCATCGTGCTCGTGGGCGTGTTCGTATACGGTTTTATCCTGTGGTCCTTGCGGACTTCGGTAAGCGCCTGGGAGGGAATTAGACCCGACTATACGTTCGTAGGCTTGCAGAACTATATCAACCTCTTTCGGTCTACGCGATTTCAGATCGATCTGTGGAATACTGCCTATTTCACACTGTTCTTCATCGTTTTGTGTATCAGTTTGGGCTTTCTGTTGGCGTTCTTAATTAATCGCAATGTTCGCGGTGAAGATATCTTCCGAACCATTTACCTGTTTCCGATGGCTCTCTCGTTCATCGTTACCGGTGTGGTGTGGCGTTGGATGCTCAATCCGACCTTTGGTGTGAACGTTATCTTGGCAAACCTGGGGTTGCCTTCCGATTGGGGATGGTATACCGATCCAACTCGAATCGCCGGCTTTCACGTGGCGTTAACCGCACTTATTTTGGCTGCGGCTTGGCAGTTCGCGGGCTATACCATGGCAATATTCCTTGCCGGGCTTCGTGGTATACCGAGCGAGGTTGTTGAGTCCGCCAGAATCGACGGTGCTTCTGAGATCTACATTGTTCGAAAGGTGATCGTTCCAATGCTGAAGCCCATTACGCTCTCGGCGGTTATTGTTCTCGGACACATCTCGCTCAAGATATTCGATCTGGTTATGGCAATGACCGGTCGCGGCCCGCGATTCGCCACGGACTTTCCGGGGGTGTTCATGTTCGAGACTACATTCACCGGCAATCGATACGGTGAAGGAGCTGCGATATCCATCGTTATGCTGATTATGGTAGCCGTGGTCGTGGTTCCCTACCTGTATTATAGCTTCAAGAGAGAAGACTGATGAACAGCATCGTTCGCACACTAAAGAGCAAACTAGGCGGAGCGTTGCAGAAGCGAATAGCGCTGTACCTGCTGCTTGTGTTCTTCGCAGCGTTGTTTCTTACGCCGCTGTTCATCGTGATATCGACCGGCCTCAAGACCTTTCAAGATGCCCGTCTTGCCGCTATGTGGACACTTCCGCCCGAGATAAGCTTCGAGGCCTTTTCCCAAGCGTTCTCTCGTCTTGCCCCACACCTCCGCAATAGCCTCGTACTCGTGATCCCGGCGACGTTTCTTTCGGCCGCGCTCGGTTCGCTTAACGGTTACGTGTTCTCAAAATGGCGATTCCGGGGCTCAGACACAATATTTGCCTTGATGCTGTTCGGTATGTTCATCCCCTATCAATCGATTCTCATCCCCCTCGTTGTTTCTCTCAGAGAGATCGGCTTATATGGTAGCCTCGGTGGGCTGATCTTGACCCATGTGGTCTATGGTATTCCAATCACCACTCTGATGTTCCGAAACTTCTACGCCAAGATTCCCGACGAGCTGCTCGACGCGGGGTTCATGGACGGACTTGAACTCCTGGGGGCCTATCGTCGAATTATCGTGCCGCTTTCCGCGCCCGGCCTCGTGGTGGTAGTCATATGGCAGTTCACCAGCATCTGGAACGACTTTCTCTTCGCTGTGACCATCACCCAGCGTCCGGGAGTGCAACCGATTACGGTAGCGCTCCAAAACCTAGCCGGAAGCCAAGTGGTAGAGTGGAACGTTCAGATGGCGGGGGCGCTGCTCGCGGCGTTGCCGACCCTGATTATCTACATCATTCTCGGCAAGTACTTCGTGCGCGGGATGCTCGCCGGGAGCGTGAAGGGCTAATCTTCGACGACAAGACAGGAGAGCGACGACGCAGGCGGCGACTCAGCGCCGCCTGCGCCGCACGGGTTTCCTGTTACGGCCGTCGGTCCGAACCACGGTCGGTTCGCGAACCGTCATCTCGCGCATCTCTCGCGCCTGCATCCTCAGGCCGGTCGTCGCGCCGTCCGGCAG